>JBEGUT010000319.1:0-5465 GCA_041178745.1 Planctomycetota bacterium
ACTTGGTGAGGTGAAACTAGAAGAGACAATTCGCAGCACTCCCGCCGTCACACAAAACGAATTGCTCATTCGCACCGACAAACACCTAATCTGTATCTCTGCCAAGTAACTTCGAAGCTCGCTCGGCATCGGAGCTCACCTGCGATCGCAGATAGCAATACTGCGCGCCAATCGGAATTCTTTAACAAATGTCTCGACATAAAATCTCAGCGAGTATTGCGTAGCCATGGATGACGCAGACTCGATAAGAAGTAGCGCTGAATGAAGAATCAAGCGATTTACTTAAATTGCTTCTCGATCCATGGAATCACATCACCATCGTAACTGAGACCATCGTCGCCACTATTGGAATCCGTCCACAACATTTTTCTTTCCCCACTCGCATCGAAGACCATAATGGCAGGAATCGAATCAATTTCCATTTTCTCAAACAACTCACTATCGGGAGTCGTACTGAGGAAGTGATCAAAATTAGCATTCTGCGTTGCCAGAAACTTCTTTACCTTTGGTTCGTAATTCTCAGGTGGCTTGGTTTTCATTCCCAAGTAATCGACATTGATGCTCATACAGCGGAGCTTGTCAGGATAACGTTTTGATAATTCCACAAGCTTAGGAAACTCGCGCATGCAAGGAGCGCAGGAAGTGCTCCATACATCGACGATGGTCCATTTGTCCTGCGGCTTTTTAATTTTCCCGAGAATCTCCTCCAGGGATAATCGCTGCAGCACCACCTCTGCCTGCTTCACTGAAGCGGCCGCTTGGTTTTTCTGGCTTTGACCCTCCTGTTGTTTTTGGGTTTGCTCTCCCGCAGCCTTACCACCCTGCTGAGGCTCACTTCCGTACGAAACAGCACCAGCCATCATCAAACCAAATAGAACCGAGTAAAAATTTTGTCGCTTCATCTCATTAAGCCCTCAAATAAAAGTTGATCCGGTTCTATGATACATCATTACGGCGCGGTGGAAGACATGCCCCCGGGATCTCTACGATTTTGAAGATCACCTTATTAGGCCGTTTCATGCAATCGGCTTCGTGCAAGCTATGTTCAACCCGCAGTTTTCTTTGAGTTCGGCCGTTTGGAAAGTAATGAGTCGCTTGTGAACCGAGCCCCAACAGATTCAGTAGCTGGCTTGATCGCTGAAGATCTGCGACGCAAATTGCATGATTCTTACCAACAAGCACGTCAAGATCTTTGGGCTCAGTACGAAGGTAGCCACTGGAGTGGACAACTTTCCACATCAGCTCTCTCGACGGCTACAGCCATTAGCGCCTTGTCTATCGTCACGAAATCCCTCTCCCAATATCTTCAACCGGCAGAACGGTCGCTGGATTTTGAAGTTCAAACCAGACAGTACCGAAATCTAATTCAACGTGGAGCGACTTGGCTTCTTGATCATCAAAATACGGATGGTGGTTTCGGGGATACCGATCGTAGTCATTCAAATATCGCAACCACATTGCTGGTACTTGCTGCCTGGAAACTTGCGGACTTCGATCAGATTGCTGGCGAGAAATGCCAGGGTGCCACGAAGCGCGCTTGGGAGTACGTTGAACAACAAGGTAAGTGGGCTGGTTTAAAACGCCGCTATGGAAAAGATAAAACCTTTGTTGTCCCGATTCTCACCAATTGTGCGCTTGCTGGCTTGGTTCCTTGGAATCAAGTTGCTGCTTTACCTTTTGAAATGGCCGCACTGCCACAATCATGGTATCGGTTTGTGCGACTTCCCGTTGTCAGCTATGCAATTCCCGCGTTGGTGGCGATAGGGCAAGCGAAATTCTTTCATGATCGCCCTCGCAATCCAATGATCCGGTACATCCGAAGTCTAGCGATCGAGCCTTCGCGGAAAGTGCTTCAGAAAATGCAACCTCACAGTGGCGGCTATTTGGAAGCGGTTCCATTAACTAGCTTCGTCTTGATGAGCCTTGCCTCGATCGGTTGCCATCAACACGCTGTCGCAAAGAAGGCAATCCAATTCATCCTCGATAGCGTGCTGGAGGATGGGAGTTGGCCTATCGATACTAATCTGGCAACATGGTGCACTTCGCTGTCACTTCTTTCACTCCATCGAGAACAACAGCCTCAAGATGATGCCAATGCTGTCCAATCGGGCTCGCTCTCTGACGATCGATTTAAGCTTTATCCTAAAGAAGCACCGCCAACACAAACATCCACAGGTGAGTTGCCCCAAGAGACCATCCAATGGCTTTTGAACTGTCAACATCGTACCAGGCACCCATTCACTGGTGCCGAACCGGGAGGATGGGGCTGGACGAATTTGAGCGGAGCGGTACCTGACTCGGACGACACCCCAGCTGCTCTGCTAGCCCTTCGATCTATTTTTGACTTGCAAAAGCATCGCATGTCCCCCGCAGCCCAAAATGAAATTTTGGCTGCGGTAAAATTAGGAATCGCTTGGCTTTTGAACCTTCAGAACAGTGATGGTGGTTGGCCAACCTTTTGTCGAGGCTGGGGAACACTTCCCTTTGACCGAAGCGGCACCGACCTAACAGCCCATGCTCTCCGAGCTCTGGATGCCTGGACGTGCCCATCCAATTTAAACTTATTGAGTCTATCAACGGCCCAGCAGCGTCGAATCGAGCGAGCTAATCAGCGTGGGCTGCGTTACTTGCTGAAACATCAGCGACCCGATGGTAGTTGGCTTCCTTTGTGGTTTGGCAATCAGGATGATTCTGCTGAGGACAATCCCATCTACGGAACCTCAAAAGTGCTTCTAGCCCTGAGCGAAACTAGGTACTGCCGTTCAGTTGGCTCGGCTCAACAAGCATCAAAAAGTGGATTACAGTTCCTTCTTTCAAGCCAAAATGACGATGGTGGATGGGGGGGTGGGCCTAGTGTCCCCTACAAAATACCCCAAACTGTACAATCCCCGGATATACGAAGTTCGGTCGAAGAAACGGCCTTGGCGATAGAAGCCCTCCTTTCGCATGGTAGCACGCCACTAGGCGATCAATCTATAATGCGAGGCTTAATTTGGTTGAGCGAAGCGGTCGATCGGGGTTATCATCAATTGAGCTGGCCCATCGGTTTCTACTTCGCCAAACTTTGGTATTACGAGAAACTCTATCCTCTGATTTTCTCGGTGTCCGCGTTGGGAATGGGAAAACGAAAGGGTTGGTTTTGAGCCTCGTAGGGCAACATCGACTCACCACAACCTCACCCCAATTGCACGCCACCGTATTAGCTAAAAAACCGTATTAGCTTAAAAAACGCAGAATAGCTGACAACAACAGTATCGCTAAAAAGTCGGGCGTAAGCCCGACCACCAAGTCGCAGATAGATACTTCATCTAAATCGCTTGGTACATAAAGATTTTAAAGACCAGGAACGATCCATTGTCCACGATTCCTACCTCAGATACTTCCGAGTTTGATTCCTCTGCCGCATCTGTGCGACCACAGAGAACCAAATCGCCAAAAAGAAAAACGGGACATTTGAAATTGGTGCCCGAAACCCGGGAACTAAGAGAACGATTGAAAGCTCGTTGCCGGGAAATTGCTGCCAGGCTGGATAAAGAAACTCCACTGACCAAAGACCAAATGGAAGTCGTGGCTCGCCGAGCCTTGGAAGAGATGAACCTGACAGAGGGCTATGTCGGTTGGATGATGGTGGTTCTCAGTACTGCCTTTTGGGAAGACCAAGTCGCTGCGGTACCTCCCAACCGACGCTTGTTCTTGTTGCCACATTGTTTGAAACATGCTGAAGGTTGCCCGGCCGATTATGATGAATTCGGGATGAACTGCAAAAAGTGTGGAGCTTGCAGTATCGCAGACTATCGCAGTATCGCCGAGGAAATGGGCTACAAGGTACTCGTGGCGGAAGGCTCCCCGGTTGTACTTAAGATCATTGTCAGCGGTTACGTCGATGCGATCGTTGGTGTCGCTTGCTTGAACGTTCTTGAGAAGGCCATCGATAAGATTCTGCTAGCTGGAATTCCCTGTATGGCTGTCCCGCTACTATCGAGCGACTGCCGTAACACAAGTGTCGATGAAGAATGGGTACGCGAGATGCTCACCACCGAGTATCGACAACCGACTCAACAAACTCGCAGCTACGTTCATCTTCTGCGTGCGGCATCGGACATGTTCAAATCTCCGCAGATCGATCAACTCGTACCTCGGCTTCGCGGTTCAACAGCAATCGCGGATACGACGAGCACATCGACCGATGGTGAAATTCTCAGGCAACTTGACCCCATCGCTGCCACCGAAGCGATCGGCTTGGATTTTGTAAGTAAAGGTGGTAAATACAGCCGGCCATTCATCACTCTCGCAGCCTACGATGCAATGCTGGGTGGCACAGCGACTTTGGCAGAGGGAGCAGAAACCATTCGCCAGTACCATGCTTCGGTCTTCCGAACCGCAATGAGTATTGAAATGTTCCATAAAGCGAGTTTGGTTCATGACGACATCGAAGATGACGATGGCTATCGATATGGCCAACCCACGATGCATCGCCGCTTTGGATTGCCTACCGCGATCAATGTGGGTGATTATCTGATTGGTCTGGGCTACCGCTTGGTCAGTCAGCACGCCGCTGAAATTGGCCCGGCTGCAGCAGTCGATATTATTGATTGTTTGGCAGGCGCCCACACTCGACTTGCAGAAGGGCAGGGAGCCGAACTGCTTTGGAGAGATGCCCGCGATAAAAGGCTGCTGCCTCTCGACGCTTTAAAAGTCTATGCCCTCAAGACATCGCCTGCCTTCGAAGCTGCTCTCTTTAGTGGCATACGTTTAGCGGCCGATACCGTCCAAATTGATACCAAAGAATACATCGAACCTGTCAAACAATTTTCGCGAAACCTGGGCGTTGCTTTCCAAATCCTCAACGACTTGCAGGACTGGGAAGGTGACGGACATAACAAGCTTCATGCTGCGGGCGACGTGCTCGGTGGCCGTCCCACCGTCCTATGGGCTTTAGCTCTTGCATCGCTGTCAGCGGAAGATCAGGAACAAATGCTGCGCACGATCGAAGACTCCAGCCTGAGCCCCACTCAAAGAGTTGCGAAGATTCGAGCCTTTTACGAAAAAGCGAGAGTGTTCGAGCAAAGCCAGCGATTGATAGAAAAACATCGTGCTCGAGCGGAAGAAGTCGCTGAGAAGATTCAGCCTGAAGCTCTCCAGCGGCTCTTGTTCTACCTAATCGATACCGTACTACACAAAGAGGACGCTCCAGCTCCTAGTGTTGTTACGTTCCAACCTGCCTTAGCAACATCGGCTCACTAAGCTACGTTCCAACTCCCTTGCCGGAGCATTGACCTTGCCCCCTGAACCATCATCAGGCCCACCGGCTATTGAAGATTTAGTCGCGTTATTTTTTGAGGACAGCGAGTCCTTAGGAAACGTTTCTGAAAAGTCCGACGAGGATTTACCTGAATCGTACGTCGAATTGCTTGCCCATCATGGCCATATGACCGAGACCGTCGAAAGGTATTTCGGTAGCGATG
>JBEGUT010000320.1:0-5454 GCA_041178745.1 Planctomycetota bacterium
CGATTTGGCCAAGCTGGAAGATCGCCGCAGCCATTGGTCGTTACAAAAAGTACAACGTCCTTCTCTACCGGAAATCTCCAACCCATCTTGGGCACGAACTGGCTTGGACTATTTTGTGATGGATCGATTAGAGCAAACAGACCTAACGCCGAATCGCGAAACGGAACGTCGCATTTGGCTAAGACGTGTCACGCTCGACTTAATCGGAATTCCTCCTACCCCCGAAGATATGGAATCGTTTTTACGCGATCAATCACCCGATGCTTACGAACGCGTTGTCGATCGCCTTCTGCAATCGCAGAGTTATGGCGAGCGTTGGGCACAACACTGGCTTGATGTTGTAAGGTATGCGGACACGCATGGATTTGAAGTCAATACAGAGCGCCCCAACGCTTGGCCTTATCGCGATTATGTCATATCTGCTTTCAATCAAGATACGCCTTACGATCGATTCATTTGCGAACAGATCATCGGTGACCAACTACAACAGGATCCTGCTACCGGTTTTCTCATTACCGCATCGGTACTGTTGCCAGGACAGATCGGACAAGATGAACCTTCTAAACGACTAGCTCGACAAGATTCACTGGATGAAATCGTTATTAATATCGGTCAGACTTTTCTCGGCCTGAGTGTTGGATGCGCTCGATGCCATGATCACAAGTTTGATGCTATTAGTCAGAAAGATTATTACGCGATGCAAGCGTTGATCGCTGGCATCGAATACGAAGAACGAGAATTACTGACTGAGGAAGCAAAACGGGCTAGGGAAAAAACTCAACAGGCTCGGTTAGCGATCGAAGCATTGGATCGTCAACTAAGCCGCATTGGGCTGCTGGCGAAAGCTGGACACTCGCGGCCTTCGGTGAATGCTCGCTACAACACTGACCGTATTACAACACGTACGACCAACAAATTGCGATTTACGATTCTGTCGACCAACAATCTTGAGCCATGTATCGATGAGCTTGAGATTTACAATAGTGCGGGAGTCAACGTAGCGCTGGCTAGCCAAGGTGCCAAAGTACGATCATCTGGCGATCGAGTGGATCCGAATCGCCATGAACTACGCTTCGTTAACGATGGCGTTTATGGAAACACCCGTAGCTGGATGTCCAGTGAGATGGGCAAAGGTTGGCTGGAAGTTGAGTTTACGAAACCTGAGCAAATCGATTGCATCGTTTGGGGACGCGATCGCGAAGAAGTTTATCGAGATCGTCTTGCTCTCGAATACAAAATCGAGGTTACGGATGACCAAGGCGATTGGCAACTGGTTGCTGACTCATCCGACCGCGCTACATTTGTTCCCGATGCGAAAATGCAAGACATCGAGTCGATGGTAGGATTTTCCGCTGAAGATATCGAAACAGCAAAACGAATAAACGAGCAAAGGAAGCAACTCCAAGCGGACATGACGCAAATTGCTACGGGACAATTCGCATTCGCAGGGAAGTTCCGTAAGCCTGATCAAATTCATCTGCTTTCGCGCGGTGATCCAGAGCAACCTAAAGACCTAATCGAACCAGGAATGCTCAGCGCTATCGCCGATATTAGGTTGCCAGTAGAGAGCGATGATGCAGAGCGTCGCATGCGTTTGGCAAATTGGATTGCTAGTCAAGATAATCCACTGACAGCTCGGGTGATGGCCAATCGAATATGGCAATATCACTTCGGCGTCGGTTTGGTAGAGTCGGCAAATGATTTCGGACGAAATGGGAGTAAGCCAACTCACCCTGAATTGCTTGATTGGTTGGCGAGCGAATTAATTGCCAGAGAGTGGTCGATGAAATCGATGCACCGCATGATCGTTTTATCTGCCACCTATCGACAGGACTCTGCTTGGAACGAAGAAGCCTATCGTAAAGATGCCGACAGTCGTTTGCTGTGGCGATATCCACCACGAAGAATGGATGCCGAGATGATGCGGGATTCAATGTTATCGATCAGCGGCGAGTTGAATCGTTTGATGGGAGGACCTGGCTTTGATTTATTTGACAAGCGTGGTGGATTGAGTGGTTTTAATCCCGTGGAAAACTTTCCTCCTAACGGGTTAAGGCGAATGGTCTACGCGCATAAGGTTCGCAGAGAGCGTGATGCAGTTTTTGGCGTTTTCGATTGCCCAGATGCTGGCCAAAGTACAGCTCGCCGCCGCGAATCAACAACTCCTCTGCAAGCCTTAAATCTTCTCAATAGCCGCTTTACGATTGAACGTGCAATGGTTCTCGCGAATCGAATCAAGGCTAACTCTGCGTCAGATTCTAAAGCTCAGATCGACTCCGCTTTTCAATTGGTTTTGGGCCGCAGTCCAACAACCGAAGAAATGGAAGATCTTCAAAAACTGACGACTGAGGTTGGCCTTGAGAGTCTTTGTCGTGCTTTGTTCAACAGCAACGAGTTTCTTTTAATTCCTTGAGGTGTGCGTTGAACGATCCTCTGATTCATCTTTCGCCACTCGGAAGATACTGGCTAGATAGGCGTCGATTTCTTTCCGAAACCATGACAGGACTGGGGTCTATCGCTTTGGCTTCTCTCTTACAGGGCGAGAAGCTTCTAGCGGACGACGATCCACAGATCGACCCAGCGAAGCCCTATGCCCCGAGAAGTGGTCACTTTCCAGCGAAGGCGAAGAATGTGATCGTACTTTTTTGCGCGGGTGCAGTCAGCCAATTAGAGACCTGGGACTACAAACCTGAACTATTGCGTCGAGATGGCCAGCCATTGGCCGATGGTCCAAAAGTAACGTTCCAAGGACCCGCCGGTAATCTCGCAAGGCCTCAATATCGATTTCGCCCGCGCGGCGAGTCCGGCAAGATGGTCTCGGACATGATTCCCTATCTCGCCGAATTGACCGATGATTTCGCGTTCGTTCATTCGCTGACCAGCAAATCGAATACACATGGCCCTGCGGAGAATTTTCTTTCAACAGGTTCTGTGCTTGATGGTTTTCCCAGCCTTGGGGCTTGGGTCACCTATGCTTTAGGCAGCGAGAGTCAGGATCTACCTGCTTATGTGTCGATCCCTGATCCGCGCGGCGTTCCGCAAAATGGTTCCAATAACTGGGGACCTGGCTTTTTACCCGCAGCGTTTCAAGGAACGGTCATAAGCTCCAAGGAACCTGTCCGCAATTTGATCGCCAGCAATGTCACCCCCCAAGCCGACCGTGGTGCAACCGATCTTCTCAAGCGTCTCAACGAGCGACATCTTGCTCGCAACCCGGGCGATGCGAAGCTAGCTGCTCGTATCGCAAGCTATGAACTGGCCGCAAGAATGCAAATGACCGTTCCCGGAATCATGGATTTGAATTCTGAACCGGAGCACATCCTAAAACTTTATGGCGCCGACGACACAGCAAATCCTAACAAAGCGGCGTTCGCTCGAAACTGTATCCTCGCGAGACGAATGATCGAACAGGGCGTTCGCTTCGTGCAACTGTTCAACGGTGCCTATGCCAGCGGTGGTGAACTTAATTGGGATGGCCACAATAAACTTAAGGAGCAATACGACAAGCACGCTCTGATTTTTGATCAGCCAGCCGCAGCGTTGATCCAAGATCTAAGACAACGCGGCATGCTCGAAGATACCTTGGTAGTATGGTGCACTGAATTCGGCAGAATGCCGATGTTCCAAGCTGGCGCAGCAGGTCGCGATCATAATCCCGATGGTTTTACATGCTGGCTCACCGGAGCTGGTGTGCGCAGCGGTGTGAGCCATGGTGCAACCGATGACTTGGGCTGGAAGGCTGTGGAACATATCCATCCGCTCTACGATCTCAATGCAACAATTCTTCATCTGCTCGGACTCAACCATGAGCGACTGACGTTTCAGCACAATGGGATCGCACGTCGACTGACCAACGTAGAAGGCAATGTCATTCATGAAATTTTGCTCTAGATCAGCCTTTTCATTGAGATTTTTATTTTTTAAGCCGAGATAGCGGGATGACTCTCACAGCTTTTGTTCGTGGAACTGCGATATTGCCCGATCGATTGCTGAGAAATGCCGTCGTCGTTTGCGACAAAGGCAAGATCATTTCAGTCGATGCGGATATCGAGCCTCCTTCTAACGCGACGATCGTCGATGCGAAAGGCTGCTACATCTCTCCTGGCTTTATTGATATTCATGTGCATGGTGGCGGTGGAGCGGACTTCATGGATGGAACGCCTCAAGCTTTCCAAGTCGCTTGCAGAGCCCACCTAAAACATGGAACGACTACGATATTCCCAACGACAACGACCGGCAGTTCCACACAAATTATGGCGATGTTAAAAGCTTGCCGCGATGCAATGATTCCGACCGTTGGCGGTGTGCATCTTTACGGTCCCTACTTTGCGGAAAACAAAGTAGGCTGTCACGATTCCAAAGGGAGGCGAGATCCGAAAGAACGCGAGTTTGAGCGATACTTCGATACAGGTCTTATTAAAATTGCAACCTGTGCCGCTGAGCTTCCAGGTGCTGTTGAATTCTATCGTTATGCTCGTCGACGCCGCTGCCTCATCACCTGCGGTCACTCCAATTCATCTTGGAAGGAAATGGACGATGCCTTCCGAGCTGGAATGCGACATGTCGATCATTTCTGGTGTGCCATGTCGTCGGTAGTTTCGCTTCGAGAAAGATTCGGTACACCGATGCAAGCCAGCATGACCGAGTTTGTACTAGCGAATCACGAAATGAGCACCGAAGTCATCGCGGACGGTGAACATCTTGCACCTGAACTTCTCACATTCGCGTATCGCATGATCGGACCTAAGCGATTGTGCCTGGTAACCGATTGCAATCGCGCTTTAGATATGCCACCAGGGCGATATCGTTTCGGTCACATAGATACAGGAACATGGTTTGAAAGTGATGGGAGAGTTGGAAGAGCACTTTCGGGAAGCTTGGCTAGCAGCGTGGTTGGTATGGATCATATGGTGCAACATTTCCGCGAAGCAACCGATGCAACTTTGCCTGACATTATAAGGATGGCGAGTTTAACTCCGGCGGAACGAGTCGGCATCGCGTCGCTGGCTGGAAGTTTGGATATTGGGAAACGTGCAGATATCCTGCTGTTGACAAAGGATCTCAAAGTAAAGAAGGTTTTCGTAAGAGGTAAGGAAGCGGAAGAGTTGGGGTGAATTGGATAGCCGAAGACATTTTGAACAACGCGGTCATACAAACACTAGGTAATGCAATCGGTTATGACACGACCGTGATCAATTTCCAATCGCTTGCGACCTGGAATCTCGAGGCTTCTCGAATTCAATCCTATGAGTTGTAAGACTGTGGCATGAAGATCGGTCACATAATGTCCTTCTCCAAGCGCATGATATCCCAGTTCATCGGTCGCTCCATGCACATAACCTCGCTTTGTACCAGCTCCCGCCATCCAGATCGTAAAGCCGTTGGGATGATGATCTCTCCCATCGGTTCCACCACCTCGCAGTTCCAGCCCTGGCGTACGACCAAACTCCGTGC
>JBEGUT010000321.1:0-5454 GCA_041178745.1 Planctomycetota bacterium
CAACATTCAACTCCTTGACTTGGATTCACAAACGCAGCGACAGGTCATTGTCGATCGCGAAAAAGGTCAATACCTCGGGCATCCAACGACAGTCCTGCTGGAAGATGGAAAAACGATTCTGTGCGTTTACCCAAAAGGTCACGGAAAAGGGGCCATTCAATTCAAACGAAGTGAAGATGGAGGAAAGAGCTGGAGCGATCGTTTGCCGACACCGAAAAGCTGGGAAACGTCGCTCGAGACACCGACAATTCATCGCGTCATCGATACCCATGGTAAGAAACGCCTGATCGTCTTCAGTGGACTATATCCAGTACGTATGGCCTTCAGCGAAGACGATGGAAACTCATGGTCGGAACTAAAGAACTTTGGTGACTGGGGAGGAATCGTTACCATGGCGTCAGTGATTCCGATCGGGGCATCCCCAGGAAATTACCTCGCTCTGTTCCACGATGATGGTAGGTTTTTCGAACCCAATGGAAAAGCGAAAGGCATCTTTACTCTGTACCAATCACGTTCCAGCGATGGTGGTCTAACATGGGACGAGCCAACGGCGATTTATCGATCTAGCGAGGTGCATCTTTGTGAACCTGGAGCTGTGCGGTCGCCGGATGGAAAGCAAATCGCCGTTCTGCTTCGAGAAAATCGCCGCGATAAGAATTCGCATATCATCTTTTCCAATGACGAAGGAAAGTCGTGGAGCGAGCCGAAGGAGTTGCCTTTACCATTATGCGGTGATCGGCATGTTGCCAAATATCTTCCCGATGGAAGATTGTTCATTTCATTTCGCGCCGTACAAAAGAAAACAACCGCTGACGCGAAAGATGAACTATCGAAATCGATGTTCCTCCATGATGGAGATTGGGTTGCGTGGATAGGCACCTATGATGACTTGCGAAACGGAGGACTCGGTCAGTATCGCATTCGGCTCAAAGACAATAAAAATCGTTGGGACTGCGCCTACCCAGGTGTCGAAATATTACCAGATGGTACGATTGTCACGACAACCTATGGCCATTGGGATCAAGGGGAACAACCCTATCTTCTGAGCATTCGACTCTCAGCATCAGAAATCGATGCGATGGCCAGAGATCAGGGTAAATAACGTCAGTAAGATATCTTTTTGGATATCGCTAGCATTCAATCGGTGCGTCGGCTCGATGGCTTGCATAGGGAGTGTTTTTATCAGTACTTCTGTATATTCTCTGACAAATAAAACTGGTCGAGAGTCGTTAGCTAAATTCTACCGAGACACCTTGCTCGACAACGTCCTTCCCTTCTGGACCAAGTACGGTTTCGATCCGATTCATGGTGGGATGTTAACCGCCTTGGATCGCGATGGCTCGCTCCTTGACTCCGATAAATCGATTTGGTTTCAAGGACGTACCGCGTGGATGTACGCTACGGCATGCCAAACCTACGGCGAGCAATCCACGTGGCGCAGCATCGCCGCTTCATGTCTACAGTTCATCGAGCAACATGGAGTTGCCGAAAATGGAAAGCTGTGGTTCACAGTAACACAAGATGGTCGGCCACTGCGGATGCGACGTTACGTCTACAGCGAAGCGTTTGCAGCAGTCGGAAACGCAGCGATGTTTGGGCTCACGAGAGAAGAGCCATATCAACAAGCTGCAGCGAGATATTTGGCCAACTACTTGTATTACTCCTTCACGCCAGGCATGATCGCGCCGAAAACCGAACCAGCAACACGATCGTTGCGAAGTATTGGCCCTTTGATGTTTTCGCTGCATACAGCCAGTATTGTCATGGATTATCTTGGCGACATCACCGTTGGCGACAAACACTGCTCGGATTGGATTCAGTGGAGCATTGAGCAGATCGAACGCTACTTTGTGAAGCGAGATCTACGCGTTTTGATGGAGAATGTTGGCGAACAGGGAGAGATAGTCGATCATTTCGATGGTCGGCAATTGAATCCAGGACATGCGATCGAATGCGCCTGGTTTCTTCTGCACGAAGCGCGTCGCAACGACGATCAGAAATTACAGTCGCTTGGATGTGAAATACTGGATTGGATGTGGGAGAGAGGCTGGGATGAGAAATTCGGCGGTATCTTCTATTTTCGCGACCTTCATAATCGACCGGTTCAAGAATATTGGCAGGATATGAAATTTTGGTGGCCACACTGCGAAGCCCTCATCACAACGCTACTCGCTTTCTCTCTCACAGGGAATCCAAAATATGCTCAGTGGCATGAGCAATTGCGAAAGTGGAGCTTTGATCATTTCGCGGATCAAGAACATGGGGAATGGTATGGCTACCTTCATCGAGATGGTTCCCCGTCGGTTCAACTCAAGGGGAATATGTGGAAAGGGCCCTATCACCTTCCCAGAATGCTCTGGTATTGTGAGCAACTCTTAAACGAAAACCATTTTGCACAGAAGGTATAACATGCGTTTCGAATTACCCGGTTTGACCGCAGCAACCCATACTCCCTTTGATGCCTCCGGCGAATTGAATCTTGATGCGATTGAAAAGCAAGCGGAGTTTCTGCTGAGCCGTGGTGTTAAGAATGTATTTATTGCCGGGAGCACGGGGGAGAGTCACTCGATGACTCTTGTCGAACGCACGGCCCTGGCAGGTCGATGGTGCGAAGTGGTGCAAGGAACCGAGATGAAAGTGGTGGTCCATGTTGGCGACAACTGCTTGAAGACCGCACAGTCTCTGGCTGCCCATGCGGAACTAGTGGGCGCAAGCGCGATTGCGACATTGGCTCCTAGTCATTTTAAACCGGCTACGTTGGATGATCTTGTGCGATGGACGTTGGCAATCGCTGAGCGAGCTGTCGATACGCCCTTCTATTTTTACGATATCCCAGGACTAACCGGCGTCAGTTTTTCGATGTCAGCTTATTTGGAGAAAGGATTGGAGCAGATTGTGAATTTGGTCGGATTGAAATTTACCAATCCCGACTTAATTTCATTTCAGCGAGTGCGTAATAGTTACGATGGCCGAATGGATATTTTGTGGGGTATCGATGAATGTCTGCTAGCTGCTGTGAGCCTTGGTGCAACAGGAGCGGTTGGAAGCAGTTACAATTTTGCGTCACCGTTGTACTTGAAGATTCTGCAAGCGCATCAAGCGGGAGACCGCGAAGCGGCTCGTCGACTTCAGTATCGATCTGTACAACTGATCGATCTGCTGGTACGCAGTGGCGGGTACTTACCAGCAGCCAAAGCGACGATGGATTATTTAGGAGTTCCTGTCGGGCCTGCTCGGTTGCCTTATCCTAAGCTTTCGGATGCAACGCGAGCTAAGCTACTTCAAGAACTCGAGCCGTTCGATCTTCTCGCCAACGTTTGATCATGCCAGAGCGCGAGCGAGTAACCTTGTTAGTAGCGAGATGAATGTGCTACTAAGGTGGCTAACTCCGTTCAGTTGGATACTCCAAGTTTCACCATAGATTTGCTGAGCGACGTTGGTGTCGATGCCGATTCCCAGCACGATCCATCCTTCCGTCCGAAGCTTGTCCACAACCTCCTTAGTCTCCGCGAGGGAAAGTCCTTCGGAAAAACAGTTTCCTGTTTTTGAGGGTACACATGGAGCACCATCGGAAATGGTGATCATGATCTTTTTCTGCATCGAATAGGTTTTGTCGAGTAAGCGAGCTATGGAGTCGAAAGCGGCGTAATCGAAATTGGAACAGCGCGGTTCGTAAGAAGAAAGAGTTTTCACTGCCGATTTCGCTGGGCCATAGTCAGTGACTACCACTCGGTTAAGCTCAGTGCTGGTGCAGTGAGAAAAAATCCGCGTGGTGATTTGCGGGTGATCCATGAACGCATGGTTAAGCATCACGCCGATTTCAAAGGCACGTTTATCTCGGCTCGATCGAGACATCGAATAACTTTCGTCAAGGATTAAACAGACCAAGACTTCCTCGACTTCAGATTGTTTGGAACGATCGAAAAATAAGCGAGAATCGAATCGCGCGCGAAAGAGTGATGAACCGTCCAATTGGCCCGTTTGTTTTCTTCGTCGCTTTCCACCCTTTGCATCGTCTGGCAAGACAAATGCACTTTTGAGTCTCTCTGCTTCACTTCTTACGACTTCAAATGCTTTCTTGTATCGGAGATTGATACGTTGTTCGGGGCGTATAAAGTCCGTTGGTACGTGGGTACCATCGCTTCGTCCAGCTTTATAATTATCCAAAAAGTGTCCTTGCAGGTTACCATCCATTGTTTCTATCGAAGCTAAGATCGATGCGAGTTCTTCATCGATACCTTCTTGGATCGAATTCAATTGCTTGAATAATCGTTCTAGGTCTTGCAGGGAACCTTTACGAACATTGGGTGCATCGGACTGCGCGTTATGCTCTATGGCATCGTATTCCATAGTTGATTTTTCACGATGGGCGCGAAACAACAAGTCGGGCGACTTATCAAAATTTCCATGCTTTAAATCATCTAAGATCTGCTTATGGTGCTTATAGATGAAATCAAAGATTGCTTTAGCGAAGTGACGAACTTGCTCTTCGTTTTCCGGCGGCTCAACCAGAAGTCCCCGCAACCAATCGAAAAAGCAGCGTCCATAAATATCCTTCCACTGGCAAAGCTCAGGGTTAGAAGCAAGGAAATGCGGTACCCTCACAAAAGCGGCGACGATCAAGAGCATTCGATCGCGTTCCGGAAGACCCGACCAAGCGGAGAGCGAAGGTTCGAACCATTTTTGAACTAGCAGACACTGGCGGACCGCCATGATGTAAGGGCGATATCCTGGGCTGTCTTCAATTAATAATTCTTCAATGCGCCAATCCTCGATTAGATTGTTTAACATTCGCAGTAAGGATGGTTCATCGTTCTGGGCGTTCAGAAAGAAGTCTCGGGTGTAGAGTATGTGACCGGCTTCATGAACGGCCACACCAATCATGACATCCAGCAAGTCTTCTAAAGGTTGGCTTTGAATAAGATTAGTATTGAAGAAAATAAATGGTCGTGTTAAAGCTTTGGGAGAGTCTCGAAAACCTGCAGCTGCCGTATTGATCTCGCTGCTCTTGGCAAAACGCAAATTGGTTTCCTCGGGGACGTTCAACGATCGAACGAAGTTACGCAGCAAGGTCTGCAAGCGATAGAGAAAGATGGGTGAAGTTCGATCCCCGCTCCAGTCATCTCTCTGCCACTGTGATGAGATACGTAGTCGACCCCAATTCACATCGGCCAACGACTCTCGGCATGATCTGTCAAACCAGTCCAAGCTAGATAAGGAATCAACCATGGTTCAACTCGTTGGTGTGTGGTAGATGTCTGTGGTTAATCGAGATCGCCGAAGATACTGCGCGTCTGATAAATCCCATGCCGAAGTAAGAAAGAACACCTAGCTGTGTCGCCATCAACTGGCAATCGACTTAGGTATACGTAGTGCGGCCCCGATCCGTGTACTGCCGCTTTAAAGAGCGTGAATGCCCCTTGCTGGTTCACTGATTTCTCGGTGAAAGCGATA
>JBEGUT010000322.1:0-5451 GCA_041178745.1 Planctomycetota bacterium
GTCTTCTCTATTGACCACCTCTTTTGCAGAATCGGTACGATTGGCGATGCAGCTTCAGGGGGAAGCAGTCGTTCATATGACAACGCTGCGACAACGTCTTGAACTTGGAATTCGAAATCAGCTTCCCGATATCGTGATCCATGGGGAAATGGCTGAACGTCTACCGCACACGATCAGTGTTGCCTTTCCTCGTTGTGATCGACAGGCTCTACAGATGGCGCTCGATATGGCAGGGATTGCATGCAGTACTGGTTCAGCTTGCGCGAGTGGCAGTTCTCAGCCTTCGCATGTCTTAAACGCGATGCAAATAGGCGAAGACTTATTACAAAGTTCGTTGCGTTTTAGTCTATCGCGGCAATCGACTCTCGAAGAAATCGATTTAGCTATCGATCGTATTGCTCATACAGTTGTCAAACTGCGTGACCGCTCTCAATCTCTTCAGCCTCACGGCTCAATCTCATCGTGAAGGAAGCGATTGTATGAACGGCAGCACCTTTTCTATTCCGCTTCACCTGCATAAAACCTCCAAAGGAGAAAAGCAGCCCGAACAATTTCTTTTTCCAAGCTTTATCGGTGGGAGTGAAAATCGTTGGGTTCAGCAGTTGTTCCGTCAAGCTGAAACGGAAGGACTGACTCCGCTATCGCCCGTCGTGCTTTGTGGTCCGCCAGGAACAGGTAAATCGGCATTGCTGATGACGATCGCAGCCTCGTTTGCCAAGGATACCAAGGCGGGACAACGAAAAATGATTCATGGGAATGATTTTTCGCGAGAACTTCATTCAGCGATTCAAACTAATTCCATCGATGACTTTCGTGAAGCCTATCGCACGAATCGATTACTTATCATCGACGACTTACACGAGATCGCTACCAAAGAAGCTGCGCAAGAAGAACTTATTTCTACACTTGACGCGATCGAGTCGGTGGGTGGTGCCTTTGTCGCTTCGATGCCTCGGTTGCCAGCGAACATTCGTGGCTTTAAGCCTTCCTTGGTTAGTCGACTGTCGGCCGGCTTTCAGGTCCCCATAGAACCTCCCGGTATGGAAGCACGATTCGTCCTACTTAACGCTTTTTGCAAACAACTACGGCTTGATATCACGGCCGATTGGCTGGAGAAACTTGCTCGTGAACTTCCCAATGGACTCCGTGTCTCGCAGCTGCGAGCCTCTCTGCTGAAACTCGTCGCGCCGCATCCACTCGGACAGAAAGAGCCTCAAGAAGATGCCCTTAAAAGCCTGATTGCTTCGCAGACAAAGAACGCGAATTTGGGTGTCGCCGACATCGCCAAAGCAGTCGCTCAGCATTACCAGATCAAACTTGCCGACCTGCGAGGTACAACCCGGAAATCCAATTTAGTTCGCATGCGCGGCTTGGCGATACTTCTTTGTCGACAGCTAACCTCCCTGAGTCTGCAGCAGATCGGCCATTATTTCGGCGGCAGAGATCATTCGACCGTTCTGCATGCATGCAGAAAAACCGAAACCGATATCCTTAGCGATCCTGAGTTATCTAAGGCCTTTGAGGATCTCATGAATGCTTTTTCCCAGCGTTCGTAAGACCGTTTTTGGTGGAAAAACTGTCGACCGGCAGTCGATCTCTCGACGGTCCTTTCCGACAACTCGACTCGCTGTCCGGCAGAGTGTTACCAACTGTTCATAACCGACCCCATCTATGAACATTGATTGACGTTCCGTTGACAGCTTTTCCACGATCCTTGGATTCCTCGTTTTCTCGATTTTTACCGCTTTTTTGCTCTCTTAAGCCTGTTTATTGACAATTTTGTTGGGCACTCTACTAAGACGAATGATTTAAAAAATTAAATAGACTCAGATAAGAACGCGGAATACCATTTTTTGCCTTCTACCTGTTTTTGAAAGTGTTTCGACAGGGTACAACATGCCTCTATCGGTTTATGTGATGGTGTTGTTCGGGGGCGCGTTTCGTTACAGGATGCCTCGTCATGAAATTGGTCTGCAATCGAGAGAAACTCTGGAACGCTTTTCAACTCGCAGCTAGCGTGGCGCCGAGCCGCAGTCCGAAGGAGATCCTTACCTTCGTTCGCCTGGATGCTACCGCTGAGCAAGTTTCCTTGATGGCAACCGACATGGAAGTGGGAGTACGAGTCCAGGTCGAGGGAATTGAAGTTCAAGTTCCCGGCAAAGCACTTCTTCCTGTTCAGAGAGTCGGTTCAATTTTGCGTGAAAGTTCTGACGAACAACTTCATATCACCACCGATGATTCAGGGATGGTGATCAAAGGGACCTACAGCAAATTCGAACTTCCTAGCGCCAATCCTGACGAGTTCCCACCCGTCGTTCCTTTTGAAGAAACCAATTACTATAACATCCCAGCTCGGATGTTGAAGGAAATGATTCGTCGGACCGTATTTGCGACCGACAATGAAAGCAGTCGTTACGCTTTGGGTGGTGTGCTCTTTGAAATGGGCGAAGAGGAAATCACCGCGGTTGGAACCGATGGTCGACGCATGGCGCGAATGGTCGGCAAAGGATCTTTGATCGGTAAAAAAGTTTCTAGCGGTAGTGGAACCATTATTCCAACTCGAGCTCTGACGCTTCTCGAAAGAGCGATCAGCGACAAAGAAGAGTCAGTTGATATCGCAGCTAGAGCGAATGATGTTTTGGTACGGACTTCACGAAGTGTTATCTACTCGCGATTGGTTGAAGGCCGTTTTCCGAACTGGCGAAAGGTATTTCCTGAACGCGAAAAATCGATCACGATCGAGGGAACTGTCGGACCGTTCTATGCTGCCCTGCGTCAAGCGTCGATTGTGACCGATGCGGAAAGCCGCGGTATCGACTTTCAGTTTTCCAATGGCTCACTAATCCTATCAGGTCGCACTTCTAATGTCGGTCAATCGCGAGTCGAATTCCCAATCGCTTATGATGGTGAGACACTTCAAGTGACTTTGGATAATCGATTTGTGGGTGATTTCCTCAAGGTTCTAGAGCCAGAAAATACATTCCGCATCGAACTGGGCGAAGCTCAAGAGGCTGTCGTCTTCCGCACCGATGATGGCTATGCTTATGTCGTGATGCCGATGTCGAGATAACGTGAAGCTTTGACAGACGAAACATCTAAAGATAGATGGAGATTGTTGTTAATCTTAGTGCGAAGGTACTAAAGAAAACCTTAGTCAGACTTCTCTTCGTCGATAAGTTCTTGGCGTAAGCCCTGAAGTCCGCGCTTGAGCAGACCTGCGACTGCCATCTCTGATTTTTGGAGATGATCCGATATCTTTTTCAAAGACCAACCTTCTAAGTAACGAAGCCTAAGAGCTTCCTTTTGTGTCTCAGGTAGTTTCATGAGCGAGGCGGCAAGTTCCGCAGCGACTTCGTCTCGCATCGCTCGCTGACTCGGGCTGGTTGTTTCCGAAGGAAGCAAATCGACCAACTCAACCTGACCTTCTTCGGTGGATGTTTTAGAGAAAGCTTCTAAATGAGCACTTCGTTTTTTGGTCATCAAGTGATGTTGATGCATTGAGGCAATGTTATTGCGGAGGATGTTGCGCAGCCAAGCTAACATCGACGCGATATCTTCACCTCGGAAAGAATCGAGATCTCTCTGAGCTTCTAGAAATGTCACCTGGACAACATCTGCTGGATCGAGTCGTCCCTGAAGACGAGGGTCAAGATAACGCTGGGCCAGGACCATTAAGTAAGGACGGTAGTGTTCCAGCAGCGAACCCAATGCTGAGCGTTCACCCTTTTTTGCTAACGCGAGCAAATTCATCTCTTCCTGCTGACTCAGAAAAATTCTCCTCGCTTGGATGGTCAATGAACGTAAGTGAATGATCTACGAGCAAAAGGTGACTCTCGCAAAGTTACTGAGGTACCATAGCCGTTTCGCGACGATCGTGCAGAGTCGCGTTTGACAATTGCAAGTTGTTTAGTTTTCTCTCTCGTGACTTGCTCAATGACTTCTGAATACGAATAGGTTGTTGTTAGAAATTACGCTAAAGCCAGGATCTTTCAATTATTACTTGAAGGGGAATTGATGAGCAATCATTCATCTTGGAAGGGGCTCATTCGGAGGGGACTACAGTGGATATCTCCGCTTTAAGAGGGGTGAAGCTGCAATAAATTTACGGCTCATGCTATGATGATGATTGAAACCGCGGGTTCTTTCGCGGTTCTTGGCTGGGAACCATCCACCTCAAATTGAGATCGTTTTATGTATTTTCGAATGGCTAAAAGACTTCTCCTGGAAACCGATAAACGGTTGCTATGGAACCTTGCCTATCGCGCGGGCTGGAAGGGACTTCGCAGCGTTCAGAAACATAAAGCTCGCCTTAAGAAAGGTGATTTCTTTCCCCCATTTCTTTACATTTCCATTATTAATAGCTGCAATCTTCGTTGTCAGGGTTGTTGGGTCGACGTCTCCGCTAAACAGACGAAGATCGATTTGGAAGCGATGAACCGATTGATTAACGAAGCCAAAGCCATGGGCAATTCGTTCTTCGGTATTCTCGGCGGCGAACCTTTTATGCACCGCCAGATCTTAGATATCCTTGGGTCGCATCCCGACGCTTATTTTCAGGTCTTTACCAATGGACAGTTCATCACCGACGAAATCGCCAAAGAACTACGGCGACTCGGAAATGTGACTCCGCTAATCAGTGTTGAAGGAAGCGAAATTGTCAGCGACCAGCGACGAGGCCGCGACGGCGTTTTCAGCAAGACGATGGAAGGGCTGCAGAACTGCTTGAACAATAAAGTGCTCACAGGGGTCTGCACCAGCATTTGCAAAACGAACATTGATGATTTGTTGACCAATAAATGGGTCGACCGATTAATCGATATGGGAGTGATGTATTGCTGGTTCCATGTTTACCGTGTCGTAGGTCCAGAAAGTTCGCCTGAGTTGGCATTGAATACTGAAGAACTAAGACGCGTCCGGCAATTTGTGGTGGATACGCGAGCCACCAAGCCGATCATTGTCATTGATGCCTATCATGATGGTGAGGGTCAAGCATTGTGTCCTGCGGCAACCGGTTTTACTCATCACATCGGTCCTGCAGGCGATATCGAACCATGCCCTATTATTCAGTTAGCTACAGAATCGATTCACGATAAAAAACCTCTGAAGGAAGTGTTTAATCAAAGTGAATTCCTCAAAGATTTTCGGCGTCTTGCGGCGGAGCACACTCGTGGCTGCGTCGTGCTGGAGCGTCCTGATCTACTGATTGATCTGGCGGAAAAGCATCACGCTCGTGATACGACACAAC
The DNA here is from genome assembly GCA_041178745.1 of Planctomycetota bacterium. Taxonomy (GTDB): domain Bacteria; phylum Planctomycetota; class Planctomycetia; order Pirellulales; family Pirellulaceae; genus JAFLCP01. The sequence continues at coordinate 5,246 of JBEGUT010000322.1, forward strand.
GTAAAACTGTCATGAAGGAATTGCACGAAATCACGCCAAGAAGATCCCAATATGTACCAGGGATCGAAATTCCCGAACGTAGTTGGGCTTACCGTCTCGCGAAACGAATCGCCTTCAATGACTTTGGAGCATACACGCAACACTTTGAACCATCTCGCTGGAAAGACCCTGACGTAGTGGCACTCAAAGTGCCTGCGAAGAATGGA
>JBEGUT010000323.1:0-5447 GCA_041178745.1 Planctomycetota bacterium
ATCTCTGCTACACTAAGTTGTGTTTCAAGCAACATTTGCGATGCGGAAGCGATTCGTGTCTTGGCGATGAGTTGCCCTGGTGTTAAACCGAAAAGTCGCTTCACCATTCGCGTCAGTCGCTGCGGTGACAATTTTGCTTTCTCTGCAAACCAAGCAGGCGTCACATGATCGGCTAGATTTTGTTCGAACTCAGTAAGCGCTTTCGCAAATGCCGCTGGAATTTCATCCGCGTCGATCGGTACTCTCAAGTCACGCGAATAACCGATCAGTCCAATGATCTCTCCTTGAGCATCTTCAATAGGAAGCTTGGTGGTCAAACACCAAACCGATCGATGGGGGCGAGCCCAGTGCAACTCGAGATGCTCGATAAGCGGTTTTCCGGTTCGTAAGACGCGATCATCTTGCTGAAAGGGTATAACACCTAATTCACCCGGGCAAATCTCCGTCGTCCGCTTTCCAATCACCTCTCGTTTATGCTTATACCCATGCCTTTCGACCAACGATTGATTGACCGCCACGTATTTGCCTAAACGGTCTTTAATAAAAAAAGCGACGTCGGTTGCATGATCGAACAATGCTTCGAGCTGGGGAACATCAATGGATGTTATCTTTTTTAGAGAATTCATACCTTCAGCAATCTGTGCGCGAATTCTGCTGCAACTAACACTTTGAACCAAGCCTCAGCTTGTGTCCCGCTCGTATAATTCTTCATGTACAATGTATGTCAGTAGCAATCTGAATCCAAGTCACCGAAGAGGTATTTGCAAGTGATCTATTCCGAATGCGGTTTCTCTCTTCGCCATATCAGCTTTCAGTACAAGTTCTCGGCGGTCTTTGCTGCTGCCTGGCTAATCTCCCTTCTGGCTTTTTCTTCCATTGCGCTTGCAGAGGACACTGCCACAGACTCTAAGACTTCTCTTCGATGGGAGAGCCGGGAAATCGAGGGCTGGAAAGTTTATCTCAGTCGCCGATTTGAGAAAGACGAAAAAGGACAACTCGATAAGTCCATGGATCTGCTGGAATTGCAACTCAAAGAAATCATCGCTGTCGTTCCTTCCTCCGCTGTCACTAAACTACGAGAGGTTCCACTGTGGTTCTCTCCTGAATATCCAGGTATTGGTCCGCGCGCCGAATACCATCCCAATGGTCAATGGCTGAAAGAAAATGGTCGTGATATTTGTATGGAAAAGGGAATTGAGTTCACCAATGTGCGAATCTTTGAAGCCGAGATGCGTCGCATGCCCAACTTTGCACTTCATGAACTTGCTCATGCCTATCATGATCGCATCTATGGTTTCGATCACAAAGAAATTGCTGCTTCGTACGAACGAGCCAAGGCGTCAGGGTCCTATAATCGTGTTGAAAGACAAGACTCAGAAGGTGTCAAAACTTTAGATCGCGCTTACGCTCTCACCAATCCGATGGAATATTTTGCGGAAACATCGGAAGCATTCTTTAGTCGCAATGACTTCTTCCCATTCAATCGTGAAGAGCTTCATGCGCACGATCCGCAAATGGAACAACTGCTCGATAAACTCTGGAATTTCAAATCCCCATGAAAATTAAACGTATTCAAGCCTATCGCGTCGAACTACCTCTTCATGAAGTCACCTACAAATGGAGCGGTGGCAAGTCGGTGACCGTTTTCGACAGCACGATTGTCCGCGTCGATACCGATTGTGGACTCTCGGGATTCGGCGAAGTATGTCCTCTAGGACCTTTCTACTTGCCCGCCTATGCCGAAGGAGTTCGCGGCGGTTTACGAGAACTTGGACCGCATCTGATCGGCGAAGATCCACGTCAATTGATGAAACTCAATCGCAAAATGGATCAAGCCCTGAAGGGACATCCTTATGTGAAAAGCGGTATCGATATCGCCTGCTGGGACATACTCGGCCAAGCGACCGGCTTACCGATTTGCGAACTTCTCGGCGGACGCTATGGAGAGGATGTCCATCTCTATCGCGCCATCTCTCAGGAATCACCCGATGAAATGGCGGCGAAAGTAGCCGGCTATCGCGCTGAAGGTTATCGACGATTTCAATTAAAGGTTGGAGGGGATCCCGATACGGATATCGAACGTATTCGGGCGGTGTCGGCTCAGCTTCAAGTCGGTGATCGCTTAGTTGCTGATGCGAATACGGGATGGGTACAACATGAAGCGGTAAGGATTGCTAAAGCAGTTCGCGATATCGATGTTTACATTGAACAACCTTGCTTGACCTATGAGGAATGCTTAGCCGTCCGCCGCCAGACACCACATCCTTTTGTGCTGGATGAAAATATCGATAGCTTTGACATCCTTCTGCGAGCTAAAGCAGATCTGGCAATGGATGTGGTGAACCTAAAGATTAGTAAACTCGGTGGCTTGACCAAAATAAAACAAGCCAGAGATCTATGCGTCTCGATGGGTATAGCAATGACCTTGGAGGATAGTTGGGGAGGTGATATTGCGACAACCGCGATCGCTCACTTAGCGCAGAGCACGCCAACAGAATTTCTTTTTACAACTACTGACTTCAACAGCTACGTAACTGTAAGTACTGCGGCAGGGGCGCCGCAGCGCAAGAATGGTCGAATGGCTGCTCCCAAGGATCCAGGATTGGGCATCAAACCTTTGATGGATGTCTTAGGAGCACCTGTTGTTCAAGTCGAGTAAGCCACCAGAAATAATTAGCCAGATCAATTATTTACATTATCGTCCAGCCCTAAACTGTTCCATGGGATTTAGGCACTGGGATCAGATACCGGTGCCGATTCTTGGTTCGCATCATTACCGTTAGCAGACGGTTCTGACCCATTGGATGGTGACTCAGTGCCAAGATCGATTTCCAGACCTTCCTCGGAGAGCAAATCCACTTCAGTTCCATCGCTTTTGCGGAGCTTAGCCCATTCGATCACTGGCTCAGCACCGCCACCGCTCTGCTGGAACTTCGCTATAACTTCGCCAGTCGCATTGCTTGCCTTCACATCGAAGACCAATATATTGTTGCCACCACCATTGCGTTGACCTTCTTGCCCGGTCTTGGTGATATTCCAAGTCAGCGATTCAATCGTTCCCAACTCCTTGGCTGCCGTGGGGCTAGCTTCCAATTGTTTTCGCAATTCCGCGCCGACGATCTTATCGACTTGCCCCAATCCCCACCAAGTCATCAAACCGAAACCACCACAACACAAAACAGCCAGGCCGCCAACAATCCCGAGAATAATCAAAACGATTTTCATCGCATTGCCTTTGCGGGATTGATTTCGCCAAAACCTTCGAGATGGAACGGCAACCGAGAACGAATCAGAACTGAACATCACCTTAACTTCTCCTTGTGTGATTTTTTTGATGTATGAGCGTGAGGCTTCCCATCACATCCCATTCCCGTCAAGTGGTTACCCTCCTTGGCAGGTGAACGTAATGGTCATGTTATACGCGATAAAATCAGAAAAAGAATCCCGTCGCGCTCCAAAATCCCAGACGTTACTGTCGATACCTACAGCAAAACCGGCTTGTTTCGCAGTGCTAACCCATTCCTTCGTGAATCAGCATCTCCCAATCTCACAAGCTTAAGATCTCTGGGTACCGATAACGACAAGAAACATCGTTCCAACAAATCTTAGAGCTTTCCCGAGCGGGTTTTGTATGTCCAGCCTGTTGCCATCCAAAAGACGCCTTCTCGCCGTTGCTGCACTTGTCGCCGGAGGTTGGTGGACATTTTGGGCTCCATTGCCGCAGCAATCGGAGCTCGAATCGGCGTTTACACAATCGGACGTTGAGGGCCGAGAGGAGCAAACGACTCTTCTCGACCAAGCCAATTCGTTTCGCATCTGGGCGCGACGAACGCTTGAGCAATACATCGCGGACAGCGGCGGAGGGGGAGAAAAAGAGAAAATCTGGCGGCCCGCTTTGCGTATCGGTTCGATGAATATCGCAGGCCTATCGGTAGAGAAATACGAAAATGCTAATGTCTCTTCGTTGCTGAACGAATTCGGACGAGCGTGTGACCTTATCGCTCTACAAGGACTCCAACCCAACCAGCAGGAAGTGCTACTTGAGTGGTCCGAGAGACTTTCTCGCAATGGCCTGCGATATGACTTTGTCATCGGCCCAATCGTCGGTCGTGGCAGCGAACAGCAACAGTTCGCATTTCTCTACAACACAAAAAAACTTGAAGTTGATCGCGAACATCTTTACACGATTCAAGATCCTAAAGACGCATTGACGTTTGATCCACTTGTAGCGTGGTTTCGAGTCAAAGGAATCGATCCCTCTCGCGCGTTCACGTTTTCGCTGGTCAACCTGTCTCTGTCCGAACCCTTGATGGGTAAAGAACAACAACTACTGCAGGAACTAATCCGCGGAGTTCAACGCGATGGGCGCAATGAAGATGACGTGATACTGGCAGGCTCGATTCAGTGCAGCGTCGATGCATTGCCTATTCGCAAAGAGGGATGGGTCGGGGTACTGGCGAATGAACCCACAGATCCGCGCCGCACAAAGTCATTGGACAACCTGTTACTGCATCCGGCAGCTACCGATGAGTTCACTGGTAAAGCTGAGACGTTCGATTTTTTGAGAGCCTTCAATCTGTCAGTAGAAGATGCGTTGAAAATCAGTCAGCATCTGCCGCTGTGGGGCGAGTTCAGCGCCGTCGAAGGTGGCTTTCAGTAATCAAAAATTTTGCGCGAAACGAAAGCCTCTTCTCTAAGAGTTTCAAACGCGCCTCGCAATACGTAGAGGATTTTTCTAAAGTTCCCTCACGCCGCAAACCCTTCAACCTATCGCGCAAAAAAATAGCAGATCTTGCCAAAGATCCGCTATTTCACAAAGCAGCAAGCTCTATGAGCCAAAATGAGCCAAGAGAATCTCCAGCAAGATGCTCTTTCTTCAGACCGGCAGTTACTTCTGCACGCTGAATTTATGAACGGTCGTCTGCTGAAATTTCTCGCCGGGACGAAGCACCGTGGTAGGGAATGCGGGCTTGTTAGGCGAATCAGGATAATGCTGGGTTTCCAAACAGAAGCCACCATGCAATGCGAATCCACCATTGGATTCGTTACCGTTTAGGAAATTACCCGTGTAGAGCTGAACTCCAGGTTGAGTCGTTAGAATTTCCATCACTCGACCAGATGTAGGCTCGACGACCTTAGCGGTCATTCGCAATTCCCCAACCTTGCCACGTACCACATAGCAATGGTCATAGCCGTTGGTCGCAGGAAGTTGAGCTATGCGTGTACCGATCGATTGCTCGGTGCGGAAGTCCAATGGCGTCCCTTCCACAGAGACCATCTCACCGGTTGGGATCAACGTGTCGTCAACACCCAAATACTGATCAGCGGCCAATGTCAATTTATGATTTAGAATATCACCAGAACCTGCACCTGCTAAATTCCAATAAGCATGGTTGGTCAAGTTCAATACGGTCGGCTTATCAGTAGTCGCCGATAAAACAATCTTC
>JBEGUT010000324.1:0-5422 GCA_041178745.1 Planctomycetota bacterium
GTAGGATCATTGAGTCCTAAAGCATCGAGCGTCAATCCGTCCAGAATACTGCCATCGTGAGTTGCGATTGCGACTGTACCAGGTGTCTTCACACTCCCCACTCGTACATCACCAAAGTGGTATACCGAGATATCGCCAGCGGCCTGGGCGTCCAATAAGCCTGCAACAGTGCTTCCATCCAAAACCACATTAGGCACCAGTTGTACCTGCAGCGGTTTTTCGATCGACCCAATCGATCCTCCCGAAGTCAATGATAACTTTCCTGCAAAGATGAGCGAAGAACTTGAGTAGGGAACAATGTCCCCCGAAGCGCTAATGACTACAGGACCATCGTGCGAATCCGTAGGCGAGACCGTCGATACATAACCGATCGAGAGGTCACCTGGCGAGGCTAGGTAAACACCACTTATCCCACTGGCTGAAACAAACCCGCTTTGCGTCCCTGTCTTCGTCTGGCTAACGCTCACGGGATTGTCTATCGTTCCTACAAAACCATCGATCCCTTCGGCAGAGATACCAACGGTGCGAGCCGTGACCGAACCGGTCGAGGTCGATGTGATCGAACCACTGATCGCTGTCAACGATGCGGTATTGGCCACTCGGATCAGACCATTGAGTATCAATGAAGCGTTGGATACGACATTGAGATCATTACTGGTGGAGATCCCACTGAAATCGACTCGTATTGGATGGTCCGCGCGTACCCAAGTATTGAAGTCAGTTGCGTAACTAGTGATCGAGTTGTCGCTCGCTTTGCTCAGTGGCTTGGCGGCAAAAACTTGCTTGAATCCTGTTTTTGTGGTGGTTCCCCCAAGAGTGAAGTTCTTGACGGTTTGTACCCGCTGGATACCTCCCTGTGGTGCCGTGAATCCAATGTACGTTGTGGGACCAAGCACGGATGCGAGATCAATGTTATACATGCGGCTGAAGGTTGTCCTGTTTACCGTATCAGTCAACGATTCCGTCAGTTGGCGCTGAGCACGGTTGTAGTTCAGTTGAACGCGAATCGGATTGCGGCTCGCGAAATCCACAGTTCCTGTACTCAAATACGTTCCGGCCGTATTGGTCGTGACAAAATTCGAACCCTGCAAGCCATTGCTCTTGAGATTGATTTGATACGCCGCTGTCGGTCCGGAGATTCCTACATAGCCCAGTCCATCTTCCGCACTGCCACTGACTTGAGTCCCGGCCGATTGGAACACCAATGCAACGCCATCGTCCGGGAAAGACTCCAGTGAGAAATCTTGAACGCTTTGCACTGCCGTCACAGCACCGCTGCCACCGGTGAAGCCAACGTATGTTGTCGGGCCCAACAATCCCGCAAGGTTGATGTTGCTGTAGGTTTTTGTGTAGGTCGTGTTAGAAGTCAGGTCGGTTAGTTTTTCTGTAAGCTGCTGCGCATGGCTGTTGTAGGACAACCGAACTTGAATCAAATGGCCACTCGCGAAATTGACGGAACCTGTGCTGTTGTAGGTTCCTGAGGTGTTCGTAGTGACAAAGTTTGATCCGATGGTGTGGCTGTCACCGCCAAAAAGATTAATTTGATAAGCAACCTTGGCGCCGGGGATGCCCACATAACCCAACCCGCTAGCACCGTTGCCAATGGCTCCAGTGCCTTGCTTCTGGAAAACCAGGGCAATACCGTCGGCTTGATTGCTTTGGAAGGAAAAGTCTTTGACCGTCTGTGTAGCAGTCTGACCACCACTGCTGCCAGTGAATCCTATGTAGGCTTGAGAGGTCCCTAGAACCGATGCGAGGTCGATGTTGGAGTACGTGTGGGTGTAGGTGTTGTTATTGTCTAGATCGGTAAGCGATTCGAAGATTTGGTGTGAAATGGGATCGTAGGTCAATCGAACTTGGATCCGATTTCCATTGCTGAAGTTGACACCTCCAATAAGTTTGTTGGTATCGTTATACGTACCACTGGTATTAGTAGTGACGAAGTTCGAACCCTTTGTCTGGCCGCTACCGCCGAAGATATTGATTTGGTAGGCAGCTTTGTTACCCGCAATCCCGACGTACCCCAGGCCACCACCGGAACCGCCGACGGCGTTGGTGCCCTGCTTCTGGAAGACCAGCGCGACACCGTCCGCATTTCGGTCGCCGCTGGCTTGGTAGGTAAAGTCGATCGTGAAACCGTAGTTGATAGGTACTTGATCTTTGTTCCAAGCGGCTCGAGCGATACCCGTCGTACCGTTAGTCAACGTGATCTGATTGGAGGTAATTGTGGCGGCATTGGCGGTAGTTGTAGGAGCTGCGAAATTGCTGAACCCTTGAACCGCTTTTCCATCGGTTTGATACTTGAAATTGATTTCGAAGTCGTCCTTAGTACCAATTTCGCCGCCCAACCAGGCAGCCCGTGCTATGCTTTGCGAACCATTGGTAAGCGTGATATTTCCGGGCGTTATCGCACTCGCGTAGGAAGTGCTTTGAGGGACGAAGTCATCAAAGCCTTCGATCTTGGGGTTTTGAAAACTGGCTTGATAGGTAAAGTCGACTGAGAGCGAGTCGACATCGGTACTGATCCGCTGGCCGTACCAAGCAGCTCGCTGGCGATTGCCATAGTTGTCGTAATTCGCAAAGGTGATCGTATCGGCTGAAATCGAATCAGCGGTCAAATAACCCGCTGGTCCGAACCCAGTAAAGCCACTGTGCTGTGGATCGACGACATGGACCAAATCGCTCTCCAAGTGATCGATCGCTGAAACCGTCTGTGGATCGTAAACGAGCAGGAAGTTCTTCACGGTTTGTGTAGAGGAGTACTTACCCGTCGAGCCCGTGAAACCAGCGAAGACCGGGTTCGATCCAAACTGGCTTGCTAAGTCAATTTCCAAGTTCGTGAAGTGCTTTCCACCAGTGCCATCCATGACAAATGCGAACCAGTTCTTTTGCAATGCGTCGTAGTACAATTGAACTTCTGTCAAACCGGTGAAAGACATTCCGGTCTGATATTTTAGATCCGTTGGATCATTTGAGACGAATTTAACACCTGAGTTAGTATCATTTCTGTATGTGTATCGATTGATCAAGAAGGCAGCTTTGTTGTTAGTAATTCCCGTGTAGCCGAGTGCACTGCCGCTCTCCCCGACCACGCCCGTGCCCGCGGTTTGCAGGGCGAATGCGATCCCGTCGGCATCGCCGCTTCCTTCGTATCGGAACGAGACTAGGAAGCTTCGAGTCACATCGATCGACTGCTGAAGCCACGCTGCATTGGCTGCGCCTCCGGTTCCATTGGTCGTAAGCGTTAACTGTTTCTGATCGGAAGAGATCGAGGCAGCGTTGACCGTTTTGAATTCACTGAACCCCGACTTCGATACATCGCCGAAATTCCATGTGCTAGCAGGATACCATCTCAGATTCCCATCGGGAGAGGACGCCCAAGTAGCAGCAGCCTTGAAAATATCTTGACGCTGGTTGCTTACAAATAGCGTGTTCGATTGCGGCTGATAATTGATCGTTTGGGAGTTGAGAATCTGATCGGGAGTGGCCGAGTAGCTTTGATTTCTCGGCGCGGTGAACACCGAGATTCCTTCGTTGGCACTGTTGTAGATATAACGAGTATTGATTTGCGTTGCGGTGTCTCGAAACTCCACGGAGCCAGTGATATTGGCGGCACCCGCATCGATGTTATTGAGTATGAGTGGGATACCCGTTTGATTCCATACTTGAGTGGTTCCTCCCGGACCACCTAGCAACTGAACCATCGAACCATCGACGGTCGAAATGATCTGTCCATCCAGCAGGACACGAATGCTCTGCGACAACGTCATCGATGAGAGCGTGATTTGATGGGTGCGGGCATCGTAGGTTGCCGTCACATCGGGCGAGTCCTGGCAAACATTTTGAACGACGAGAAGAGGATTGGACGTGCTACCCGAGTCATACGCTGCTTTATGATTTCGAAATTGAGTGCCGAGATCGCTGCTCAAAGTAACCGAGAGGTTTTCTGTTTTCCCGACCTTCAAGGGTGCGTTGATGTCGATCACTTTGGCAAAGATTGCGATCTGGGCAGCGGTGATGCCCTGGCCTAACTGTGGCGTAATGACGTGCGTCGGTCCCGATGCAGCCAGAGGGATTCTGGATGTATGCGTTCCATTGACGTAATCGGCCGCGGCGGGGGCGATGTAGTTGGCATCGATTCCACTGGTTGTTTGGCCTGGTAAAAATGGCAGGTTACTGCTGGGATTCGCGGAGGAATTGAGATCCAGCGCGTTGGCGTAGGCAGCATTTTCAAAAGCGAGCATGCTATTGCCTCCGGTGCCGAAATAGGAGTCGGGCGTATAAACAACGAATGCGGAGTTCGGAACATTGATGGTTACCGAGGCGGCGCGAATCGGCGCGAGCTCGATGATCGGACCGTAGTTGTTGGTCAGGGTAACGTCGCTTGAAGGTGCGTTGAGGTATCCAGCGACGATCATGAACGGTTTCGCACTGGACGAGGTTGCTGGACTCACGGAGACGTCGATCTTTTTATCGGGATTCGGATCGGAATGGATCGTCAGCCCCGGAGCCGTTGTTGGGTTGCCCTGTGAATCGAGTAACAGGACCTTACCCGCATTGCGATTCGTGTGGCTAGCGATTCCATTGAGGATCAGCCAGCCAGAGGTCCTATTGATCACGTTCAACTTGGGTACCTGGGCCGACACTGTACCAGTCCCTCGGATTTGGTCGGCAACGATTTTGATACTTGCCTGAGGGACCTCGATTTGTTGCAGAAGGTAGGCCACCTCCGATTGCGGCAATGCATAGTTCTGCTTGAATGTGTCCAGGCCGGACGCGTCCATGATTTCCCCAAGCGCCGCTTCAACGCTTAGACTCTTACCAGCCACAAAAGATGTAAACAATCGGTCCAATGGATCGCTAGAGGACGACACAAGACTCTGGTAGTGGACTGAATTCGCCGGATCCACCGCACTCCAGTCAAAGTGCTTGCCATTTACCAAGACACCTGTCTCATGAACCTCAACATCGAACGTTAGCAACCCAAACTGTATTGTTCCAGAGGTATTGGCGTAGCTGTCACTGAAAAGTATCGGGTCATTTTCCTGCCACTGAGCGAAGTTGTTGTTCAGATAACAAAAGTAAGATCCAGAGGTATTTTCATCTGTACTGATGATTTTGCTTGCTGGTGATTTAGGATCACCTAAAGCTATTAATGTTGAGTACTGATCGATCGTATTGGATTGGTTAATGACAGAACCTACGGCGTAATCATAACCTTTAATGCGGGCGGAAGCGGTTGCTGAAATCTTTGGCGTGAAATCCGAATCCACAGGATGGTTGATTGCATCCCAGTCGTTGATTTGTCCACCGCAAATGATCGCAATATTATTCGCAGTGATTTGCGTGCTGGTGTTATCTCGATAACTATTCGTCGAATTTACGACGATGATCGCCTGAGATGTACCTCCACCTAGCGTTG
>JBEGUT010000325.1:0-5409 GCA_041178745.1 Planctomycetota bacterium
CACACTATCACCAACGGAAAAGGAAAGATGGGTGGTTACAGTTCGCAGGTAAATGCAGCGGATCGCTGGGCTATTGCTCTGTATGTTCGAGCCTTGCAGCGAAGCCGCAATGCGAATATCGAGGATGTGCCAGAAGCCGATAAGGCAAAATTGGCCACACCTTAATGATTGCTAGTTTGTGACGATTTTGATTTTGCACCGTCCTGGAATCGATTGATCAAGAAGAACGAAGTTATGACAAGCGAAGCTGCTAGTAACGAGATCACCTTACCGGCGACTTGGAAATCCAAGTGGGCGGTATTTGTCGCCATCGGAGCGGTGTGTTTGCTGTTGAGTGTGGCTTGGTGTTACTTCACCGCAAGCTCTGCCAACAAAGCGGAGGGCGTGAAGTTTTTCATGCACTCCTATCTTGTCAATTACATGTACTGTTTGTCATTCGGACTAGGCGCATTGTTCTTTGTTCTGGTGCAATACCTCTGCCGCGCCGGCTGGAGTGCTTCGATTCGTAGAATTGCTGAGATCATCGCCTCGACGCTTCCGCTCATGGCTTTACTTTTTGTTCCGATTCTGGCCATGGTTCTCTTTACGCATAGCACTTCGCTTTACGAATGGAATGCGGAAAAGCTCGAGGGACTACTTTACGATAAGTCTGGTTATCTCAATGGAAAGTTCTTTACCGTTCGAACTGTAGTCTACTTCCTCGTGTTTATCGGCTCGGCCCATTTCGTTTACAGCAATAGCCGCCGTCAAGACGAAACGGGTGACACAGGAATTACGCTTCACATTCAAAAGTGGAGCGGCCCATTGATCATGCTATATGCCCTAGCGATCAGCTTTGCTTCGTTTGATTGGCTGATGTCGGTAGATGCCGAGTGGTTCAGCACGATCTTCGGTGTGATTATCTTCGCCGGTAGTATGCTAGGCTTCTTCGCTCTCACCGCCTTGATCGGAATGGGACTACAGAACTCGGGCAAACTGCAAAAGTACATCACCGTCGACATCTATCACGACATCGGTAAGTTCCTCTTTGGTTTCGTAATGTTTTGGTCGTATGTCTCTTTCTCGCAATTCTTGTTGTACTGGTACGGTGACATCCCAGAAGAAACCGCATGGTACAAGATTCGAATGGAAAATGGCTGGCAGCACGTTGGCCTACTTTTGATCGCCTGCCACTTTGCAATTCCTTTCTTGGGATTGCTATCGCGACATGTTCGACGCCACCGATTCGGCTTAGGATTCTGGGCTTGTTGGTTGCTGGTCGCTCATTGGATCGACTTGAGCTACATGGTGCTTCCAAACACTGGGCCTGTGAATGTAAGCATGTTGCTCGGCCACCTGGTCGGCTGGATTGGAATGTTCTCGATCTTTTTAGCGATCTTGCTTTTGAAAGCTTCTGATGTACCGCTGGTTGCCGTTCGCGACCCACGTGTCCCTGAGGCGATTTCCTATCACAACGTTATTGTTTGAGAAGGCCTAAAAAATGGCTAGATACGACGATATCAACACGACTTTTATTGGATATTTCACGGTTCTGAGCGCTGGCTTTCTGCTCGCGATCGTGTTTGCCTTTCAGGCAATGGCATACTATTGGGAATATTCGGAAGAGCAACGGAAGTTTTCTGACTCGGAATACAAAGCTTCTACTGAGATTCTTAGTGAACAGAAGAAGAATCTCAGCGGTTATGAATGGGTGAAGGTTCCGGCGATCCCAGCAACGCCAGATTCGCCGGCAGTTCCTGAAAGCAAAAGACTCCAGATCGACATAAAGCAGGCTATGGAAATCATCGTGAAAGAGAACCAGAAGCCAACCGCTGCTCCCTCCCAGACCTGAAAAATTGCCCTGAACTGATTTAAAAGGAAATCAAAACCTTACCGTCCTATGAAGATTGTGGCAGCCAAATTGGTTTTCGTAGCACTATCGATTGTAGCTGGGGTCAATATTTCCCTAGCTGCCGATACTATGGAAACTACGGTTGCTTCGGCATCCCTAGGAAAGCTCCCCAAGGGCCCCATTTTTGAGGGGTTCGGAATTGATGAGAAGTTGGGAAGCATGGTTCCATTGAACACCTTGTTTCGCAACGAAAACGGGACTCAAGTACCACTGAGTTCACTGATCGACGGCAAGAAAACAACCTTGTTGACATTGAACTACAGCGACTGCCCAGGACTTTGCGTAGCTCAACTCGATGGTCTCTCAGACTCGTTGCGAAGATTTGATGCGTTGGAACTGGGAAAAGATTACCAAGTGATCACAATTAGCATCGATCCCAATGAATCAGTGTCGAGGGCTTTGGCTACGAAAGAGAAATATTTAGGTGGAATGGGATTGTCGGTGAACTCGCCAGGCTGGCGGTTTTTGACTGGAGAACAAAGCTCGATAACAGCGGTAGCTGACGCGGTGGGATTCCGGTACACGTGGGATCCCGTCGGCAAACGATTTAATCACTCGGCTGCGACAATTGTTCTATCGCCCAAAGGGGTTGTTACAAGATATCTTTATTCTCCGAGCATTGATGGCAACACGCTGAAAATGGCACTTGTCGAAGGCTCAGAGGGGAAACTCGGTTCGTCGCTGGATGCTTTCGCACTTTGGTGCATGCAGTACGACCCTGAAAAAAATCAGTATTCGGCTGTAGCCTACCGCATGTTAGGGTTAGGCGCTGCAGCCTTTGTTATGATGATGTTGGGACTTACGGCCCCTTTTTGGTTTGCTTCCAAGCGACCGACAGAGGCTAATTTAGAAACGCAAGTTGAATCAGGTTCTTAAAATGAACGGGTTATTCACTCAACCTTGGATGTTGCTCGGCGACAAAGCGACTAGCTTCTGGTTTCCAGAGAAGGCCTCGACCTTTGCTGACGAGGTCGATTTCGTTTACGACGCCATTCTTTACATCAGCCTATTCTTTTTTGCGCTGATTGTCATAGGTATGGTTTATTTCGTATGGAAGTACAGGCAGCGACCCGGATATGAAGGTTCGCCTGAAGCTCTTCATAACAACGTACTCGAAGTCACTTGGACAGTAATCCCGACTCTGATCGTGGTATGGATTTTCTGGCGAGGTGTGGCCGGTTACATCGACATGATGACACCTCCTGCAGATACTTATGATATTCAGGTCAAGGCGATCCGCTGGAACTGGAGCTTTACTTATCCCAACGGAGCTATCAGTCCTGACCTTCACATTCCGCTCAACACGCCTGTGAAGCTGATCATGCGTTCGGATGACGTGATTCACAGTTTGTTTGTGCCTGCCTTCCGAGCGAAGACGGACGTAGTTCCAGGCCGTCTGAATATCATGTGGTTCGAAGGTATCAAGGAAGGTATTTACGATTTGTATTGTACGGAGTACTGCGGCACCAAGCACAGCGTTATGCAGACTTTGGTGCATGTCGAGCCCCAAGCGAAGTTCGATGCTTGGCTCGCGGAGGCTTCCAAACCACCGACCGATCCAGTGGAATGGGGCAAGTGGCTGTATGAACGACAAGGTTGCAAGGGCTGTCATTCAATGGATGGATCTCTTGTTGTAGGCCCATCTTTCAAAGGAAGCTTTGGAACGTCGTTGCAGATGTCATCAGGCGAGACTGTAACTATGGATGAAAATTACATTCGTACTTCGATTCTCAATCCTCAAAAGCAAGCCCGAACAAATTTCGCGAACAAGATTAACCAGATGAACTCGTACCAGGGTAAACTGAAGGAAGAAGAGATAGGAGCTCTGACCGCGTTTATCAAGAGTCTTAAGTAATTCAATCGTTTGGCCTTCGAGTTAATCCTCAGAAGGAGATCGAAGTGCTGGACAAGTCATACATTGGCTGGAGATTAGTACCATGAGCGCTGTTGTCACAGAGAGTGGGGTCCATGCTGCGGATAATCCGCAGCCAAAGGTAGACCCCAACTACCTAACCTTCAACAAAGGCTTTTTAAGCTGGGCGTTGACTCTCGATCATAAACGAATTGGTTTGATGTATCTTGCTGGGATCCTAGCGAGCTTCTTGCTCGGCGGTATCTTGGCCCTGTTGTTGCGTGCGGAGTTGTTCTATCCAGGTGAAAACCTTTTCACCAATGATGGTTACAACCAACTCTTTACATTGCACGGCGCCGTTATGGTGTTCCTCTTCATCATCCCAAGCGTTCCAGCGGCTATGGGCAACTTCTTGGTGCCCGTTATGCTCGGCGCCAAAGACGTTGCTTTTCCGCGCTTGAATCTTTGCAGTTTCTACTTGTGGGTAACAGGAGCGATCTTTTTCTTGATTGCTTTGTTCTCTACAGGTTTGGATACCGGCTGGACTTTCTACACGCCTTACAGCACCACGACCGAAGGTCCAGTGGTGGCTGCGACGATGGGTGTTTTCATTTTGGGCTTCAGTTCGATCTTCACCGGTCTGAACTTTATTGTGACCATTAACACCATGCGTCCACCTGGAATGACTTGGTTCCGCATGCCTCTGTTCTTGTGGGCAACCTATTCAACCTCCATCATCCAGGTTCTCGCTACGCCAGTTCTCGGTATCACAGTGCTGCTTTTGGCCGCCGAACGAGTTTTGCACATCGGAATTTTTGATCCTGCTTACAACGGCGACCCCGTAACGTTCCAACACTTTTTCTGGTTCTACTCTCATCCAGCCGTGTACATCATGATTCTTCCGGCGATGGGAATTATCAGCGAACTGATGTCGGTACATAGCCACAAAGCGATTTTCGGATATCGAATGATCGCTTACAGCTCGGTGGCGATCGCATTGTTCGGCTTCTTGGTATGGGGCCACCATATGTTCACCAGCGGTATGGCCGAAGTTACGACCATCATCTTCAGCGCTTTGACCTTTACCGTATCGATACCATCAGCGATCAAGGTGTTTAACTGGCTATTTACGATGTACCAGGGAACTGTTTCGCTGGTTACCCCTATGCTGTATGCCTTGGCTTTCTTGTTCCTCTTCACGATCGGTGGTCTGACCGGTTTGTTCCTAGGAACTCTGTCAGTTGATAGGCACTTGCACGACACTTACTTTGTGGTAGCTCACTTCCACTATGTGATGATGGGTGGAACCCTGATCGCCTTCCTTGGTGGTCTGTTCCACTGGTGGCCCAAGATGATCGGCAAGATGTACAACGAGCTTGGTGGACAGATTTCTGCTGCTATCGTTTTCATCGGCTTCAATCTGACCTTCTTGCCTCAGTTCGTTATGGGAAGCCGTGGTATGCCACGTCGCTATGCTCAATACGATCCTGAATTCCAATTGATGCACCAACTTTCAACGATGGGTGCTTTCATTCTGGGCTTGGGGCTCTTTGTGGCCGCTGGGGTCTTGTTACACTCATTGTTCAAAGGACGAAAAGCTCCTGCCAACCCATGGGGTGGTGACACCTTAGAATGGCACTGCGAATCGCCTCCTCCTTATTACAAC
>JBEGUT010000326.1:0-5407 GCA_041178745.1 Planctomycetota bacterium
GATGTTGCGATAGATACGGCAAGCGTTATTACAAGTGAACCAAGAAAAGCGTCTCCACTTAGAGAGTTTGTGAAATACTCAGAGGGCACAATCCAAGTAATGCTATTTAGACTATGGCTCAAGAGATCGTAGCCTAAATTGCTAAAGCTGATCAGCGATAAAGGAAGCAACCAGCCTTTCTTGGCTCGATCCAGCAGAAAATGCAGCGGCCTATCAACCAGATTTAACTGGCTATCGCGAGGTGAACGTATGACTTGTCCATCTAAGTACGCTTCCCATTGATGATCGAGACAATCGGAAAGCAACGCCAGCCCTACCAATGGTAGAAGAGCCATCAGGGCGCTAGCGGTTTCACCATAAGCAGAGGCAGATGCTATGGCATTGGAGAAACCAGACCATGGAACGGCGGCCACGATCAATATCGCACCAATGACACGGCCAATATTCATCCCCCGATACCATAATCCATTTGCATGCTGGTAGCTGAGTTCACCGTCATCGAGCGTCAAAGCAATCTGAAGCATCCATAATTTGGCAAAGAACAATGCCGCAACTAAGACACCGATCATCAGTAGAGGTTTTGGTTCGACCTCCGGTATCCATGTCGGTGCTGCTTCTCCCACGATCAGCATGACAAACATCGAGACGAACCAAAACGGAAGCATCGAAAATCTCTCTACTTTGTTGGCAACACACAACCCATCCCTGGTTAAAAGCTTCTTTTAAGTCCAGTGAAAAGTCGAACAGAGCCAATGAATCCGATTCAGTATCAGGTCGGTTTTCATGAACCATGGAGCATGCTGTATTTCGAGGTATCTGTAACTCCAGGCTAATCAAACCCCAGCAACCCACAATCGATCCTCAGGCGGTTGGCAAAAGCTGTTGATCTTGGCCTTCGGGATATAACGATTGCAACAAACATGAGTAGAATGAGGGTTGATTGCCGATCCTCTCAGACTGTTGCTAATACAACAGAATGGAGATGATTTAAGGTGTTGGGGTAACTGTAGTCCTCGCGGAGTATTGTCTTATGCGTCATTGGAGCCTTCTTCTTATTCCACTTTGGTCTTTAGTAGGTTTGGTCTTTTTCTCTGCATCTCTCTCAGCCGAAGGCAAACTGCTTTCTAAACGTAGCGAATTTCTGATTGCACCCGAGGAGTTGATCAAGTCGAATTCTGCTTCGCAGTTCCGAGTGATCGATACTCGCGATAAAGACTCCTACCAAAAAGGACACATCCCCGGTGCAGTATTGGCAGATACCGCCACATGGAAAAAATTATCTGCGGACCCTAAGACCCTGGTCGACGCGAAGAGCTGGGAGGAGCCATTGGCTAGGTTGGGTATTCAGCAGGATATGCGTGTGATTGTCTATGGCGATCCAATGTCCGATGTTGCTCGGATGTGGTGGCTACTCAAATACATCGGAGTAAAAAATGTCGCGATTCTCGATGGTGGTTACAAGTCTTGGGCTGCTCTCGGTGGGAAATCGGTAAGTGATATTGTTGAAGTACCCACCGGGATTCGCACCGTACAACTGGATGATCAGCGATTGATCGAGCTTTCCGAATTGGTTGAATGCTGTTTAGAGCAGAAGAGTGCGACTTTGATCGATAATCGAAGTGCGGCGGAATTCAATGGGGAGGCTGGTGCAAGCCAACGTAAAGGACGTATCCCAGGAGCATGTCATGTTGAATGGCTGGAGTTTCTCGATACCAATGGTCGCTTCCTATCCGACGAACAGTTACGAGAAAAGCTAGCCATCGCGCAACTCGATTCTTCCAAGCAAATCATTTTGCATTGCCAAACTGGAGGCCGAAGCAGCGTAGGCGCTTTTGTCGTCGAGATGTTGGGGTATTCCAAGGTTGGGAATTACTACAACGGCTGGTCGCAATATAGTGTCGATCCGAACTTGCCCGTAAGTAAAAATTGAAGTCTACAAAGGTAGGAAGGATCGGCTCATTAAGATGCCCACCGATCGACATTGGGTTAGTACGGCCCTGAATAGATTCAACAAAAAAGCTGGATCTGATTTGGTACTCAGATCCAGCTTTTGTTTTTTAAAGATACTGCCTACCTTCGGTTAAAAAAGTGCCTCCAATTCGTGTCCGGATTGGGGTCTACTTAACCTTGAAGTTGGTTTTGCATCCACTGCAATCCGATTTGAAGTGCTTCGGAAATCTTTTCGGGGAAACGACCACCCGCTTGTGCTAGGTCGGGACGACCACCACCACTGCCTCCGAGAATCTGAGCTGTTTGGCTCGCCCAAGCGCCTGCACTGAGACCCTTTTGCACCAGTTCAGGGCTGAGGCCCGCAACGACAACCACTTTGTCTGCGCCTGCAGATCCAGTTAGCAAAATTGCGCTTGGCTGTGAAGACTTTTTGCGAATCGCATCGATCAGTTGGCGCATCAGATTCGGATTTCCTCCAGGGATCTCGCTCGCGATCACCAGAACGCCACCGATCTGTTTCGCTTCAGCAATCAATTGATCCGCGGAGACCTCGCCACCGCTGGTCAGCTGCTTGAGCTGCTCCAGGATTTTGGATTCATCACCCAACAAAGATTCCACTCGGTTAACGACTTCAGGCAATGCGACGTTGACCATTCGAGCGGTCTCTTTGAGCCACTGCCGCAGATCGCTGTACGCTACGGAGGATGGTTTCGCCGAGGCGCTTGGTGAAGAAGCTGCTGGGATATCTTTTGCCTGACCGCTGCTGAGTGATTTTTTCAATTGGCGAACGCGGTTCATCAAATGGTTGGTCGCTTCGGCAACTTGATGCTTCGAGCACTTCAGCAAATCGGCTAGTCGATCCAATGTTTCATCAACCCACTGACGATGTTGATGAGCGCGCTGGCCTGTCAGAGCTGTGATGCGTCGTACGCCAGAAGAAACGCTTTCTTCGGAAAGTATTTCAAAGTTTTTCACGTCGCTAGTGTTTTGCAAGTGAGTGCCACCGCAAAGTTCTTTTGAGAAATCTCCCATGGTCACCATGCGAACTGGATCGGGATATTTTTCACCGAAGAGCATCATTGCGCCAGCTTTTCGAGCCTCTGCCAGTGGAACGATACTCCAGCTAACAGGAGCAGCGAGCTGCACTTTTTGATTGACAATCGATTCAATCTTTTTCAGCGATTCATCATCGATTGAAGATTGATTTGAGAAGTCAAAACGTAACCAATCGGCATCGACTTTCGAGCCTTGCTGTTGAGCATGTCCACCGAGTGTTTGCTGCAAAGCGTAGTGTAGCAAATGCGTGGCGGAGTGGGCTCGACGGATCGCATCGCGCCGCGTTGTATCAACAACGGCCTGGATGGTCATGCCTTCCTTGATTTCGCCGCGCTCAACATGGCCGAAGTGAACGAACAATTCACCCGCTTTTTGTGTATCGGTGACACGGAAAAGGCATTCCTCATTTTGTAGAACACCACAATCGCCTACCTGTCCACCGCTTTCGCCATAGAAAGGAGTTCGATCGAGCACGATTCGCGTGATCTGTGTTTGATCACCGCCTGCTGCCAGTCGACCAACCAACCGATCTTCTTCGGCGGGGCCAACGATGATCCCCCGCACCTGGCAAGAAGCTTCGGTGGTTTCGTAGCCGAGGAAATCAGACTTCAGAAGAGCTTCTTTGAGCGTTTCGATGGGGCCGGTTTGGAAAAGCTCCTTTTGGCCAGCACCACTGTTCTCGCTGTGTTCCCCCATCGCTGCGCGATAGCCATCCCAGTCGAACGTAAAGTTCTTTTCAGCGGCGAGGGTTTGGAATAATTCAGGAGGTACACCGAATGTCTGGTAGAGAGAAGCCGCTTCGCGACCATCCACCATAACACGACCTTCTTTTTCCATCCCAGTGAAGACTTGATGGATGCGATTCAAACCGGCATCAATCGTTTGGAAGAAGTCGGCTTCTTCGCGGCGAATCACCTCGGCAACTCGTGTTGTCGTTTCACTCAATTCCGGATAAATGCTCCGCATGCATTCTGCGACCATCGGAACCAGTTGGTGCAAAAACGGATCTTTCATTCCGATCTGATGACCATCGAGAACAGCTCGACGGATCAATCGCTTGATCACGTAACGCGCTTTCTTGGGGCCTGGATAAACGTTTTCATGTACAGCAAAAGTGCAAGCGCGAATATGATCGGTGATACGGCGTAGACGTCGGCCATTATCGCTTGTGTAATCGTATTTAGTTCCGCAAACTTCAGCCGCAGCAAGCACGATCGGATAGAGGCTGTCGATGTGGAAGTTGGAAGGGACGTTTTGCAGAACGCTCGCAGTTCTTTCCAATCCCATACCTGTATCAATGTTTTTGCTGGGAAGAGGTCGCAGGTTATTCGGTGGCTCTCCGACGCGATTGAATTGTGTGAAGACCAAGTTCCAGATTTCGACCGACTTACCGTTGTCCAACTGATAATAGATTTCGCTGCATGGGCCGCAGACACCATCGGGGCCTTGGCTCGGAGCGCTCGCGGGCCAGAAGTTTTCATCTTCTTCCATGCGAGAGATTCGTTGTGAAGGCAAGCCGATTTCTTGATTCCAAATTGCTGCCGCTTCGTCATCGTCTTTGTAGACCGTAACGCTCAAGCGATCTGCGGGTATGCCGAGCCATTTCTTGTCGGTCAGGAATTGCCAAGCCCAGTGGATCGCTTCCTTCTTGAAGTAGTCGCCGAAGCTGAAGTTACCCAGCATCTCGAAGAAGGTGTGGTGGTATGCGGTACGCCCCACATTGTCGATGTCACCTGTTCGCAAACATTTCTGGCAAGTCGTGGCTCGCGTGAATTCCAGTTTCACCTTGCCTAGGAAATGGTCTTTAAATTGATTCATGCCCGCCGGCGTAAACAAAACGCTGGGATCCCAAGTGGGAACCAAAACATCGCTTGGCTGGCGACTGTGACCTTGCTGCTGGAAGAAAGAAAGATATTTCTCGCGTAGTTCATCGCTTTTCATAATTGGCTTATCGTGTCCGCGTCAAAGGCTAAAATTATCTGGCGATCGAAGAAGGTTGTACTATACAAATCCCGGTCATAATCCACCATCGCCCTTAGGATGGCAGAAGTTGACTGAAGATCGCCTCAAGCGTGAATTTTACGGAACTTTTTGCGGTCAGGGAGAGGCTTTCAGCACCCTAAGAATTCTTTCGATCCGCCAGACAGCTAGGGGGTGCTACAGTCAACGACTTGGCGAGACCAAAAGACTACTGAGGAACGATGATCTTACGCAGGGTATCGGTAGCATCAAGAAGGGTTATTTCCACCGGCTGATCGGGGAAGCGATTGACGATTTCGGCGAACTGATCCGGATTGGCTACAAATTCCCGCTCCACCGCCATGATCAACTGACCGGGACGAATGCCTGCTTGCCAAGCTGGCGTGTTGGGTTCCACTTGCAAGGCTGCCAATTTGGGAGG
>JBEGUT010000327.1:0-5399 GCA_041178745.1 Planctomycetota bacterium
TGGTTGGAGAGCGTCGCTAAGGTGAATGAATCGAGGCGTTGGACGGCGGAGCCATCCACGACAATGGCGGCCCGATCGCTTTGATCGATGGATGAGCAGAATTTGTGGTTCCGCACTTCGAGTACCGCTGCGCGAAGGGACTTAATAGGCTATGGCAGGGCGGTTGTTTCCACGCTGGTTTCAACACCGGTGGGTTCACGATTTGACTTTGCGAAAGCTTCCAACCGTAGTTGAGCTGGTTGTCGCGGAATCACTCGCAGGGATAGGTTCAGAGTTTCCCCGGCTCGCAATGAGCGGATAGGTTCTAGACGAATAATGCCATCCGCTGTGCGTTCAATAATTCGAAGTTGGCCAAAGGTCGAACTGATCGAGACGAATTCTACGGCCGCAGGAATCTTCAATTGGATATCAACATTCGAGTCTTCTACGTTGGTACGATTGACTAGGTTGAGGCGATACAGAGTTTCTTGGTTGACATTGATCGGGTCTCCCGATTCAATCAATTGAATCTGCAAGGCGCTGTTGCCAGGTGGCATCACATTATCGTCAGGAGGGAGTGTTGAGCCACCGTTGTTTGGCGGAGCGACGCTGTTGTCAGATGGCAGCACTTCAATTAACCCATCGTAGGTCTGATTCATGCCTTCAGCGCTTTGCAGTGTGTATCGCAAGCGGGAAGTTTTGCCTGCTTGAAGTGTCTGAAATCGGCCAACAAATATTTTCCGTTCTCCGGTTTCCCAGCGATCTAGCATCCAGGTCATTCGCTGCGAGGATTCCGTAGCACGAATATCGTAGCCATCGCCACCCAAGCTAGTCGGTTGCAACGAGCTATCTGGATCGCAGTAAACTCGGACTGCCGTGAGAGGTTGGCCACGATTTTCTAATTCCAAACTGAAGACAACTTCCTGCCCCCGAACGGCATTCTCACTGTTACGGAAGACACCGCCAGAGAGTTGATCACCGGTCGCTGGTCCTTGTGTTCCAGTGATTACTGCTTCAGCCGACGCGAAAGCATTTTGTGGTGAACTTACGGAGACCTTAGTTTTAAGTGGTCCAGCACGCTGTACGAGGAACGTAATTCCGATCGGTTTCGTGTCGCCACCCGCGATGACCGGAATACTCTGCATGACTGAGTTATCGCGTTCATTGACTTCGATCAAGCCAGGATCGCTTTCGACAAGCACTCGTACATCGGTCAGTGCGCGATTAGAAATGTTGCGCACATCGATTTCCATGAGAATTGTCTTGCCAATCTCAACTTCGGTTTGATTGCCCGTGGGGCGAATATCGACTTCCAAAGCAGGGCGGAAAATATTGGTGCTGACTGTTTGCACTTGATAAAGATCGGGTTCCGCTCTGGTTTCAAACTGAACGCGATAAGGGCTTTCGCTTTCCGCTTTGACTCGGGCGCTGATGACAACTTCCTGGCCGGGCTGTAATGTTCCCAAACTCCAAACGGCTCCCGATGGAGTGAAATTAGCTGGCTGGACAGTGGCGTCAAGAAATTTCATTCCGGTGGGAAGCGTTAATCGTGCTTCAGCAGCAGGTGCGGGCATCTGTCCGCCATTGACGATTCGGAATGTATACGCAAGTGTCTCGTCGACTGCAGCTTCGGATGGGCCTTGTGCGAAGAGGGAAAGTTTCGGAGCGACCCAGCTTACGATGGTTTGTCCACGTCCGAGGACCAGTTCGGGAGTATTCATGCGGCTATCAGCTGGAGAGACAACTTCAATGGCGACCACTGCAGAGCCGACAGCGCCATTGTTTTGCATCAATTGAACTGTTGCATTTCCATCGGCATCGGAACGAACTTCAGCAGTATCTTTACCATTGGAAAACAAAGCGACTTGAGGACTAAGTGAACGATAAATCACTTTCCAATTCGGCGCTGGAACGCCTTCGGATATCGTTACTAGCGTGGTTAGATTGGCAGACTCTTTGTCAGCTCGGCTTTGAGCGCCCGGGAATTGCCATTGTCCTTGTACCCAATGAACCATCGAGGTCACGCGGCGACGATCCCAGATTTTTGATTCAGGTGCTAAAGCGGTTACATAACTTGTGCCCGGAGTAGGAGAGGTGAGGCTGATCCAAGTCTGACCACGTTTGATGATCAAATCATCCGTGCGCGAGGGAGAGCCTCGCGTGATCATCGATTCCTTAGCACTGGTGCGGCCTCGCGCAAAATCGATTCCCAATTTTTCTACCGACTTTCCACCATGAAATTTTTCATGCAGATGGCTATGCGACGCGAGGATTCCTTTCGCTTCATCTCCCACCTCGATGAATTGCCCAACGCTATCAGGTGACAGCATCCATTCCAGCGGTTCACGAGTCACCAGGTAACCATCTTCGCCGCATATTCCTGCGAGCAGCACCACTTCGCCACCGACAGGGGCCACGACGCGTAGCGGAGTCATCATGATCTGTCCTCGTTCACCCTGATCGGTGCAATGGCCATGGCCCTTGTCGTAACAGCTGGAGGTAGCGGGGCCACCGCAGCCAGGATCGAGTCCTTGCACACATGGGGGTGGAGTGGGAGGCGTTTGGAAGGCGGGTGTGGGAAATAATGCGCAGTTTTTTGGCGAAGACAGTGTCGTGGAGTTGGGAGACGGAAGGAAAATCTGCTGACCATTCGGGTCGATAGCTGGTAACTTCAGTGAAGCGCAGCCGGTAAGGTTCAGGGCGACAAGCAACAGGCTCGCAGCAAAGGCTAACCAATTATGGGATCCGCCTTGACCGCATGATTGACCGTAAGAGCGCAGCCGAGAGCCGATATCTTCCCCTCGGAAGTTCGTGCTGGGGGCGACGATTCCTTGTCGGCTGGGCAACATTCCCGGCTGCCTATCTGAAAGAGTCCATGATCCGCAAAGCACTTGGAACCGGCGAAAGCCACCCTTGATGTCTTCAGTCACCTAGGGAAATGGTGAAACGCTAGTTGCAAGCGACGTCCATACAATCCACCGGTGGAAGCTTAGCACTCAAGATTTGACAGGCAGTTCCGGGGCGTTATTAAACTGAGATAAAAGATCCAATGCTCGCCGACCGTCACGATTGTGCGGATTTTTCAATCTGCCAAAGAGGTTGATGGTTTCCCCTTGTTTGGTTGGTACACTACATTGGGGGGGTGGTCGATGCCTGGCGAGGGGGTGCCAAAAAGTTGACTTCTGAAGCGAACTTTTTTTTCTGTCGCGAACGTATTGTTCGCATCGAGGGCTACCCGTTGTTGGTATGTCCAAACCAGATATACTGACGAGGTCCAGGTGGCGGTACGTTCAGATTTACCTGCTTTGGGGCGTACTTCCTTGGGGTGTGTTGAGTTGTCGGGCAGCAAGAATTCCGAGTAAGCTCGTGGAAGTTGTTCACGACTTGATGTAACACTCTCGTGATGGATTCGGTTTGAGGAGAAATCATGGTCGCGAGATCAAGTAGGACAACAGCCAACAATCGTCGAACTTGGTTGTCGTCGGTCTAAAATCTATCGGATTTTCGGTTTGAGGGATGGTCTCGAGCACTGAGTCGTCTGTGGAAATCTTCCGTTCGACTTCCCCGAAGCATTCCAGTAACGAAAGATTCAGTGACTCGGTCGATGGTTGTTGGCTTACCAATTGTAATGCAGCAATACGGGTTCGAATGGGCGCGAGGTGACTTAAAACGAGCATCCAACGTCGCTGATTGATAACGAATTTGGTTGAGAGAGAATAGCTGAGCAGGCTAATTCAAGAAGAGTATTGGACTGAAAAAGAGGTTTGTCTGAAATGGCTGATACGCAAAAGAACAAGCGTACGATGATTGAAGCTGAGGGGCTTTCCAAGTTTTACGGTCCCTTTGCTGCAGCGCGAGACATTTCCTTCAAAGTAGACGAAGGTGAGTTGGTTGCGTTTCTGGGGCCCAACGGGGCAGGAAAGAGTACCACGATGAAAATGCTCACGGGGTATTTGGCGCCCAGCGAGGGGGTTGCTCGGATCGCCGGCCATGACATGTTCAGCGATCGTATCGCTGGCTCAAAGCATTTGGGTTACTTGCCAGAAAATGGTCCGCTGTATCCGGACATGACTCCCTATTCGTTGTTGAGTTTCTTCGCGGATGCTCGCGCGATGGCTCCAGACTGGAAGGCCGAGCGAATCAATGCGGTGATTGAGTTGTGTGATCTCAGCACCGTGATGCACAAAGCGATTAGTAAACTTTCAAAAGGATTTCGTCAGCGTGTCGGTATGGCTCAGGCTTTATTGCATGAGCCCGATGTGCTGATTCTTGACGAACCGACTGCAGGTCTCGATCCAAATCAGATTCGTGAAGTTCGCCGCACGATGAAGAAGCTTGGCGAAACCAAGACGATTCTTTTGTCAACGCACATCCTTCAAGAAGTTGAGGCGATGGCATCTCGAGTTGTGATGATTGCCGAAGGAAGAAAAGTGTTTGACGGTACTGTGACCGAATTAAAGAAAGTCCGTCAGGACTTGACCGAGGCGTTCCATAAACTAACTGGGGCGACCGTTTAGCGGCAATCGGTAGTTTTGATAGTGCTTAGTGATACAGCAGAGACTTGTGCGATTATTTTAAGGAAGGCGATTGAGATCTTAAGTGATTCAATCGTAACCTGAGAAAACTTGATTGGTGAAGATCCGATGCGGTGTCGGATCATACAGATGGATAGTTAGGGTTGTTGGATCCTCTTTAGCAAGTTCGAATATCACCATGTCCGCAGCTAACGCAGTTTTATTGTTGTTGCTCTTTAACCTGAGTTTCTTGGCAGTTTTATTCGCCTTTGTCGCCTACATGGCGAAAAGTAAGCCGGTTGCTTTTGCCGTGCTTAAGCGAAATTTTTTGGGTTACTTCAGCAGTCCGACAGGGTACGTGTTTCTCTGCTTGTTCGTGCTGTTGACTTCGATGGCCGCCTTTTGGCCACACGAGTTCTTTAGTTCCAACATGGGAACGCTCAGCCAATTGAACTATTGGTTTCCGATCATCATGATGTTTTTTATCCCTGCGATCACGATGAGCATTTGGGCTGACGAGCGTCGTCAGGGAACCGACGAATTGCTTTTGACCTTACCTGCGGATGACTTCGATATCGTGATCGGTAAGTATTTGTCGGCAGCCTCGATTTATACTGCCTCGTTGCTTTTCGCAGAAATCTCAACCTTCACAGTGCTTTGCTTTCTCACGCTGGGCGATCTTGATACAGGGCTATTCTGCGTCAACTACCTTGGGTACTGGTTTATCGGCTTGATGATGCTGGCCATCGGTATGGTCGCTTCCTTCCTAACCAATAACCTCACGGTGGGCTTTATTCTTGGCGCGTTGTTCAATGCTCCTTTGGCGTTCGCTTCGATGGCCGACGTGATTATTCCTGAGCGTTGGTTGGCAAGATTGGTTAACTCGTGGAGCATCCGCGGTCAATT
>JBEGUT010000328.1:0-5391 GCA_041178745.1 Planctomycetota bacterium
TGATTTTTGGCAGGGGTTAATTTGAGGTTATGGTTGAACTTACCGACAGCACTATCAATACGGACACGCTTCTAAAAAGCGTTGTTCGACCAGAAAGTGGCGCTGCCGTATTGTTTGTCGGTACCACCCGGCAATGGACCGGCTCACAGCAAACCGAATACCTCGTCTACGAAGCCTATCGAGAAATGGCGCTTCATGAGATGGCAAAGTTAGAAGCTCAAGTAAAAAGCCGATGGAAGTTGAGCGACGTACAGATTGTTCATCGATTGGGAAGAGTCGATATCGCAGAGGTGAGCGTTGCTATCGCTGTCAGCAGCCCGCATCGTCGAGAAGCCTTCGAAGCGGGGCAATGGTTAATCGATGAATTCAAAGAACGCGTCCCTGTGTGGAAGAAGGAGTATTGGAGCGATCGAGAGGCTTCGTGGATTCATCCCAACCTAGCAGAAGTTGCGACGGATACGCATTGTCGTGATGAATATCAAGTGGAAAATCGGGATAAGGGGTAGTTGTGAGTTCCGCTTCCACACCAACGATGGCTGATTCCGAAAATTCGGTAGAGAGTACCGAACCGGTGGGCATTTATCCGCCACTGATCGATCGATTCGGGCGAGTCCATACGGCGCTGCGCATCAGCGTGACGGATCGCTGCAATATCCGTTGCCAGTACTGCATGCCCGATGGACCGTTACAATTTCTCGCTAGTTCCAAGTTGCTTTCGTTCGACGCCATAGAAAGATTCGTGCGAATCTTGACACAAGCTGGTGTTCATAAGATTCGGATCACCGGCGGCGAACCTTTGCTAAGACCAAATCTTCATGAACTGATCGCAAGGCTGGCAAGGCTATCCGGAGTCAGCGACTTGGCGCTGACCACCAATGGAATGTTGCTCAAAGAGAAAGTACAAGCGTTAACCGATGCCGGTTTAAGAAGAATTAATATCAGCCTCGATACACTCACCGAAACGACTTTCGAAAAAATATCTAGACGACAAGGAATCGATAAAGTTCTTGAAGGTATTCAGGCTGCTAAAAAGATCGGCGGTTTGCAGATTCGACTCAATGCCCTGATTCTTAAACACATTAATCAGGATGATATTTTACCTTTAGCACACTTTGCTAGGTCTCTGGATATTCCGATTCGCTTCATTGAGTTTATGCCCTTGGATGCCGATCGCAAATGGGATGGTAGCCAGATGCTTAGCGGTCAGCAGATTCGTGATCTGCTTGAAATGTCGTTCGGTAAATTGCTTCCTTGCAAACAGACCGACCCTTCTCAGCCAGCTCGTGATTACCTTTTCGGAGATGGTATAGGACTTGTTGGCTTTATCGACAGCGTTACTTCGCCCTTCTGTACTACCTGTAATCGTTTACGGCTTACGGCTGAAGGCAAAGTCCAAAATTGTTTATTTGGACGAGAAGATTGGAATATTGCTCAACTCCTTCAGCAACCTAATTCGAGCGATCAAGAAATCTTCCAGCTGGTACAAGTAGCGATCTCGCGCAAACATCCTGCACATGGTATCGCTCAACCAGATTTCCAACCTCCTCAACGCGCCATGTATCAAATTGGCGGTTAATCGGATGAGTGAAATCGTGAACCAGCAGAAAAGATTTTATCTCGATCAAGCAGCTACCAGTTGGCCAAAGTCCACTGCTACCCTAAACGCCGTTCAAGAGTATCTGGTTCAGTGCGGCGCTGCTGGAGGACGAGGGCAATACCATTCCGCTCGAATCGCTCAGCAATGGATCGATCGAGCTCGTCTGGCTATCACTCAACTTATTCATGCCGATGATGCTTCATCGATTGCGCTCCTAAGCAGCGGAACCCATGCGTTAAACGAAGCTCTTTATGGTTGCTTAAAAGAAGGCGATCACGTCATAACCACCGCGAGCGAACACAACAGTTTGCTCAGACCGCTGAGTCGACTGCGAGCAGCGGGCATGATTGAATTTGATATCGTGGGTTGTGATCAAACTGGCTGGATCGATCCAGACGATATTTTTCGTCTCTGGCGCAATGAGACTCGTTTGGTTGCGGTCAACCATGCATCCAACGTCACCGGTGCAGTCCAGCAGATCGCTGAGATCGGTCGGCAAGTTCACGCTCGTGATGGGCTTTTTCTTGTCGATGCGGCTCAAACGCTCGGCTATCTGCCGATCGATGTGAGAAGCTCTCATATCGATTACCTCGCAGCTCCCGGTCACAAAGGCTTGGGAGCCATTCTTGGAACCGGCCTACTTTACGCATCATCCCGATGTCGCGATGTCCATCGGCCTATGATGGCAGGTGGAACTGGTACCGCCAGCGAAATACTTGATCCAGAGCTTTTGTGGCCCAGTAAAGTGGAGGTCGGAAATCTCAATTTACCTGGGATCGTTTCAATCGCTGTCGCCGCCGAACAATTCCGAGGCATAGACTGGAAAGAGCGGTGTCATAACATTGAGTTGCAGTTAAACCGTTATCAAACTGGACTCTCCCAAATCGAAAGGCTGAAAATCGTTGGGCCAAGGGGAAATCGTTTGCCCGATGGAGGGCTCAAGCAGATAGGGGTGATCAGTCTGATCGCCGAAGAAATCGCTCCACCGGAACTGGCCGCTATTCTCGATAGCCATTTTGGAATCGAAGTCCGCTCGGGTTTTCACTGTGCTGCAGCCATTCATCGCTACCTAGGAACTGAAGCCGAGGGAACTGTGCGCATCAGCTTCAGACCAGAACCAGAAATCGAAACGGAACAATTTTTTCTGGAAGCAATTCGGCAAATATTGATATCATTTTGACGTTTGCTAACAGCACGAAACGGAAGTGAGTAGAAGGTAAGGAATAACTGATGGCCAAGGAAAAGTGGTACCGTGAGGGGCTAGCATTCGAGTGCACTCAATGCGGGGCTTGTTGTAGCGGAGCGGAAGGATACGTGTGGGTCGATCAAGCCGAGATCGACGCTATGGCGGGCTGCATGGATATGGATGTAGAGCAATTCGAGAAGAAGTTTGTTCGTAAGGTGGGTAATAAGCGTAGCTTGGTTGAATATCCAGATGGTGATTGCGTCTTTTTGGAACCGAAGACGCGGCGATGTACGGTGTATGAGGCAAGACCTACTCAATGCCGTACGTGGCCCTTTTGGGATAGCACATTGAAGAGTCGCAGCGCTTGGCAGGCGACTTGTGAGGTCTGTCCTGGAAGCGGTCAAGGAAGGCTCTATTCGCTTGAGGAGATCGAGTTTCGTAGGAGCCAGAAATCGGTTTAGATTCGGTTCCTCAAAAGCTGGCAATAACCTGTATTTACCCAAAGCCCAGATATAGCGTAGGATAAGAAAGTTATCCCTGGCCGCTTTACCGCTCCGGGTCGTATTTCGCAATGGATGGCAAAATGAACGGAATCCCCTTACTTCTGCTGGCAACAACCGTTGGAATGGATTTTGGATGGCAGCCTGCCTCCGACAATCCCAACATGCTGGAGTATATCGTCCAGTTGAGTCCTGAAGAAATTCAGTTGCTCAATACCGGCAAGGAAGAACTCTTTAGCGGGATACCTCGAGAATTGAAGGGACGAATAGATCGGGTTGTCATTCGTATGGGTAGAGAAAAACTGCCCCAAACT
This sequence comes from Planctomycetota bacterium, assembly GCA_041178745.1. Classification (GTDB taxonomy): domain Bacteria; phylum Planctomycetota; class Planctomycetia; order Pirellulales; family Pirellulaceae; genus JAFLCP01. Next base: position 3,598 of record JBEGUT010000328.1, read on the forward strand.
CCATCCTTGGAACAGTTGCGAATGACGGCATCGGTCGCTGGTAACCCATCGATCTTACAAGCAGGAGGAAGCAACCAAGGGACTCCTGTTCTTCCCTCGGCGCCCCCTGCAGGCGCTTCACCGCCTGCAAACGCGACAGGTTTTTCTACTATCGATCCGCCGAAGACTCTCCCTTCGTCACCTCTCAATACGACTGGCAGTCCGCCAGCATTGGCATCTCCCGCTGCGCCACCTACCAATGGATCCTATGACCTCCTAGGCTCTGGGGCGTATGAGGATTTGTTAAAAACACAAGCTACGAATGCATCAACGGGAGGCCAATTGCTGCCGACCAATTCGAGTCCCTACAGTAATACTTCGACGGGCTCCTCCAATGGCACAAGTGGTCAACTGCTTCCTTCGACGGTAGCTGGAGCAGCAGTTCCCGCGACCAGCACTTTTTCATCGACGACGACGGGTAATCCAAATAATACCGACCAGATTTATCCAAGGGATCCAGCACCCACGACTGGCGTACCAAATTCTTTTCCTTCGACTTCAGCAAATCCAAATAACCTACCCAACAGCGGTTGGGCCAGTGTGCATCCTGGGGCTAACGGAGCAACGGGTGCTAATCGTCCTCCTCAGGGATCGGTATTTAATAACTTTGCTAACGGCAACCTGGGAAATAATCCACAGATTTTTCCCACCGGAAGTATTCAAGGGAGCAATCCGCTTCCAGGCAACAATGTCCCAAACAACAATAACATCGCTTACAGCAACAACCCGCCCGCTCAGGGATATGCTGCAGGAAACATGAACCCTGCTGGCAACAACACTCCTCCGCTATTTAATAATCATCCCAATTTACCACATAACAATTCATGGGGACCGCCTCCTGCAATTAACGGGAACAACACGAGTTTTGTTTCTGATCGTGGGCCAAATACTAACGGTGGCTTACTGCACCGAGAGGACGATGAGAAGTTGTTTTCCGATAAAGTCGCTGCAGAAGCTGCCAAGGTAGACGCTACCGCCAGCGAATTAAAGCGATCGGGCTGGGAGAATATTCTTCAGGTACTGTTCCTGCTTTCGATCGTTGTTAATTTCTATCTCGGCGTGCTGATGCACAAACTGGTATTGCGCTATCGTAACCTGCTCGCCAGCGTCAGAACTTCCAGTCTCGCGACATAGTCGGGGTCGGTATTCGCTGACGCTTGCAGACTGGTGATGAATTTAGCAGAACCTAGAAGTCACAGTCAGGGTGATGATGGATAGGTTCGAAAGTGCGATACGAACTCGCCTCGACAGTCTTTAAAAAGGCTGTGTATCTGCGTGTGAAGTTTTGGGCCTGAGGGGTTTTCCTTCACGGTCCGCAAATATGCCAATAGCAAATGCCGGCTCTCTCTGGAACGATGCAGCAAGAAATGCACCCAAGCCCAGGCATCGCGATAGTCGGTTGCATCCATCTCAGACATCGATTCCTCAGACTCTAGTCGCTCCAAATCGGGCATCTGGCCCGCTCTCGCTTTCCAGCGGATTTCCTTTAAGTGTGGAGAGTTGGCAAATCGCTCTCCCCTGGAGACTTCAAAGTACTCCGCAAGTCCTTCGTCAAGCCAAATAGGAAGTCGTCCAAAACATTCATGGACGATGGCGTGAGTACCTTCATGCCGGATGTCGGTTTGTAACTGATCATGGAGATAAGTAAAAACGAGTCCAGGGCCACGATGCTTGATGAACAATGCCCTGCGAAGCGGAACCTGTGGAAAATAGTGTTGCATGTATTCGCGAAAATTCGCTTCACTATCAAAGAAC
>JBEGUT010000329.1:0-5390 GCA_041178745.1 Planctomycetota bacterium
TGATCGTCACGATGTGAAGTTGCGAGATCGAATTGGTTCAGAGCATGTCTTACATGCGGATATCGGTTGTCGTAATACCCTTTACAACGGAACGGCTCAAAGTGGAGCGGAAGCGGTTCCAGAGTTATTGCGACGAGGCATCAAGCACTTTCGAATTGAGATGCTCAGCGATGCGGTCGAAGAGGAAGTACAACAACTGATAACTCTCTACCAGCAATTGCTTGCCGGTCAACTTCCCGCGCAAGAAGTGTGGCGCAAACTCAAAGCGGCTAATCGAGTGGGAGTCACACGCGGTACGCTCGAGCACCCTCGCAATCCTCTGGCAATCCTTTAGCTAACATTGCCGCTCTTACCCTTAATACATATCGCTCGAAGTCCCTGTCCCGTAATGAATCCCACTAAAGATCCTTAGCACTTGTTGCATCTCGCCAGAGAGCCTTGCCCCTGAATAAACCTTGGCAGCGCCCCTTCTGCAAATCTCAATGTTCCGATGCCGGTACACATTTTCGAAATACACGTTCAATGAATCAGCAAGCAATGAGCGACTCGCCGTAAGAATTTCTGGCGGCTCAGTCGGTTCGCCTAAGTGTCACATGCAACAAGCATTAATAAGCATTGGCTACAGATTAGATTATCATTAGGAGTTATGTTCTGTTCGATATAGGGTGTCATCGATCCCAATTGCATTTGTTTCTGAGACAACTAAATAAGCAATGGACCGATGACCAGCCAACTGTTTGCCTGATACATCATATCCCAAATCCCAGTGCATGCTTAGGAAAATGGCGGTCGCTTTTCAACCAGATCGTTTGGTATATGTCGCTAAGTACAGATTGTCCTAGATTGCATCTTTGCAGACGAAATGCTTGTCTTGGGCGATCTTCCGTAGCATACTTCTAGCCCTACGTCTTAGTTGTCCGAAGGCAGGCATGTGGAGGTGGCATAGCGATCGTCCAACGGCGAGCAAGATGCTTTTTTTGAGGTGTACCGGTTAGGCAGTCTCTACGTGAGGGGGCGGATAGTCGCAGTTCTATGCCCATTCTTCTAAACTTGTGCTCCTCGAAGAAAAAATTTTTTGGAAGAGAAAAAAAGTTCTGTCACAAATAGCTCGGATTCAGTAGAAGCAAATAGCGGTCGAACCCTTTCCGGCTACGGCGTAGTTTGGCGGAAGCAGGTTTGTCGGAAGCAGTGGTAATGTAAACTATCGGATCGAATAGTTTGGATTTGCCATCCATGGGGTTTCGCTACACAAAACCTTCCTGAAACAACCAAGATAATAGAGCTATAGAGAATTGGAGCGAACGCGATGAGCAAGAACCACTTTGAGCAAGATGAGTCATTGGAGTTTAGTGAAAAAAGGCCGCCCAAATTAGGTGAGATTCCGACCGACAACAGGTCTGGAATACAGCTTGCATTTCAGAAGCCAATTTCTAAAGAAACTCGAGATTCGGAGGCTCAGGTAAAAGAGCGGGAACGCTTCGCAAAAACCTACGGTAGTGCTATAGAAGCCTACTTTCTGGTTAAGACGAGATGTCCTCAGCAAACGCAAGAATTATGCGATCGATTTACGGATAAGTTTCTCGGGGGAGATCTCGAGGATTACGACCCTTCCTTACCGTTACGGCCCTATCTCTTCAGAATTCTGAAAAATACATGCTTTCAATATTGGAAAGATGTTACGAAAGAGCGAAGTTGGGTTGTTCCCATGGATGGGCAGCAGTTGCAAATGATTCCTGGAAGGGAGCCAACTCCCGACGAGGCGGAGTTGGCATTTGACCGAGAGTTAAAAGTGAAGATTCAGTTGGACGCTTTAGAGTCCATTAGGAATGAAGCTAGACTTCATATCCACTACTACCCAGCGATGAGGTTCATGTTGTCGTGTAGGGGGTTCGATCTGGACGACATTGCAGCGGATGATGGTGACTTCAGTGAGGTTGATTCGGATGGTAATGCTGGAGCAACTAAGGGAAGAAAAAAGGTGAGTGCTGCTGATCTTGCGGAGTATCTTTCGCAAATACAGGAAAAACAGCAATCAATAAAAACTGAGACGATAACCGAAAGTGCAGCAAGACAAATACTGTGCCGTGCAAGAGATAAGTATCGAGAGGCATTGATCGATCAAGTTAAGGGTATTTCTGGCGGATCGTCGCGGAGTGAAGTGGAAGAGGAACTCGCTCGATTGAAATTGTTGGTGTTTTGCAAGCCCGCTCTAGATAAAAAACAGTAGGTGCACGATTTACAGCATGTTACAATGCTCTAAACATTTAGGGTTGTTAAAGTTTCCCGTTTGGTTTGCTTCAGAGGCTACACGAGGGTAGTTGACTGTATGCCACCGCCTGACAAGGTAAATGAACCTCTAGGCAAAGGTATATTTCCGGAAGGAAACATACCTTTCAATCCTAAGAATAAAAGAAACTATCCGGATATCGACGGATATGTGATTCGGGATCATATCGGCAGTGGTTCTTTTGCGGAAGTCTATCGCGCGACCCCGACGATCGAACCAACCAAGCAGGTCGCCATCAAGATACTTCATCCAAGTCACAAATACGATGAAAACGCGATACATAGTTTCCACTTAGAGATTGAGCATCATCGCAAAAAGCTTGACGGTCTCGTCGGATTCTTTGATTGGAAGATTTGCAAAAAAGGAGAATTCTATCTCGACTCGCCCTATCTGATCCTCGAATATTTGCCGAGAGGAAGTCTCCGAAAGTGGATGGAATCGGAAGGACATGGGGATAGAGAAGTATTGAAAAAAGCAATTCAGTACTTGGCTAGCGCGTGTGCCGGGATTGCTGCCCTGCACAAAGAGAGAATACTTCACCGAGACATCAAGCCGGAAAATATTCTATTGGTGGATGATAGACGGGTGAAGTTTTGCGATCTGGGGCTGGCTAGATTTATCCAGAGCAAGAAAGACCTGTCTGCTTTTCGATCCACGGAAAGCCTCGGGACAATTTCTTATGCAGCTCCCGAGCAGATTCACAATGGAAAAAATGCGACGGCGCGAAGCGATATCTTTTCCCTTGGAGTCATACTATTCGAGATTTTGCATGGACATAGGCCGTGGCATTTACCTAACGAGACTTATGACCAAGAGAGAGCACGCATTTTAGCGAATCTCTCCAATCCCGTTGCGCTACCTAAAGAGCAAGGGATTGATAAACAGCTTCAACAGCTAGCCCTGCGTTGTATCGATCCTGATCCTGAACTGCGACTTCAGAGCGTTGAGGAGTTGCGAATCTGCCTTGAGGCATGGTTAGACGGCAAGAGTATCCAACTGCCGAACCGTTTTTCCATTAATTTATGGACGACGCGATGGTACCGGAGAATTAAGGATCACCCCTTATTATCGCAGGCGATTGCCACGGCAGTGGCTTTGATCATGGTCTTCTCCTTGACTGCCGGTTCCTACTATCTCGCTTTTGTTCGGCCAGTATCTTACTTCTACGCGGGCTTGACCCATTGGGAAGGAATACCGGTCCCGACGGGAAGTCGGATCCAATCATCGGAAATATCTCGTTATGCCTATCGAATGACCCGCCATGGATATTGGGGAAGGCTATTTGAAATTAGTTTGGTTCAGCGAGACGGCAACATCTTGGATCGTGCGCCTTTGGATAACGATCCACTTGCCATGCTACAGAATGACCCTGACCTACTGATTTACAATCAAGTCGTACCCATCGCGCTTTTTCGGGATCGACCTGTTCAGTGGCGTTACGAATATCATCGCGATGGGCAGATTGCAAAGATTGAAGAGTTAGATGCGCGGTCTCAGGTTTTGCAAACGCGGCAGTTTGATGATCCTCATTCAGCCTACTTCCATGAGAAGCAGACAGGTGTTTCGTTTTCATTTGAAGGTATCAAGCCGAAGACACAGAGAACCACTCAAGTTCATCGCATTCTCTACGAGTGGCAGAATGGTCTATGCTCACGAATTCAATTTCTTGCTTCCGATGGAAAGCCAACCCGAGATACTGAGGGAGCTTTTGGCTGGCGTTATTTGCGCAATGACAAAGGAGAGATTGTTGAAAAGCAATGTCTGGCGTTTGGGAAGGAAGGCGAAATTCCTGGCATAACCAATAGTGGGTATTCGAAGTTAGTTATTGAAATGCTCGGAGATGAGAAAATCAAATATAGGTTCTTTAATACTGAGGGTAATCCGGTCATTGATTCTCGGTTTGATGCCGACGAAGTCGAGGTGTCGTTGGACCAATATAGGCATGTAGAGGAGATTAAATTTTTTGCAGGTGGAAGAGCGGTACGAGGTCAGTTTAGTGGACCGAGGATCCGGATAAAATGGCGAGATCAGAAAGTTTTGGTAGAGCATTATGCAAGTACTGATCTCACAAAGGAATCGATACCAAGTGAGATACTTCAAGGGACATATTGGAACACTGGGCTTCTGCAAAGGGTGGACGCTTTAGATGAAAAAGGTGAACTGCGTGCCTACCTTGGCGCAACGACCAGTAGTTTGATTCTCGACTATGGCGATAACAATATTACGAGTTTGACTCTGCTTAATCGGACAGGGCAGCCGAGTGCTGAGCAGACTGGAGCCTCGCAGCTGCGATTGACCTGGGGTGCTGATGGAGTTCCCACGGGTATGGCAGCTTTTCATAAAGACAAGCCGGTGATGAACCTGCTGGGCTACCATCGAACGGAGTTACGGCGAGACGAAATAAAGAGGGTTGATACTCTCGCTTTCTTTGACGTAGAAAATAATCGTATTCAAGGACCAAACGGATATCATCGATCCGAAATTCACTATGACGTTCAAGGGAATATCGAAAGGATGATGTTTTTTGATTCGTTGGGTGGACAGGCGATTTCAAAGCCAAAGCAATATCATCGAGTTGAGTTCCGTTACGATTCACGCGGAAATCAGGAGTCCTGGGCGGTTTTTGGCCGCAATGACGAAAGGGTATTCGATGTCGAGCATAAGGTTCACCGCGTCGAAATGCGTTACAACGAAGAGAGTCAGTTGAAAGAATACGCCTACTTCGGTGTCGATGATTTGCCGATGCTACATCCTGATGACGGTTACTATTTGGTTAAGCGAACGTATCAAGCTGGACAGGTAGCCAGTCAAGCGTTTTTTGGAGTGGATCGACAGCCAACGATTGATGCAATAAAAGGTTATCACGAGTTGCGGATCGATCGAAGTCCGGACAAGAAGACGATCGCTTATTCGTGCTTTGATAAAGATGGCAAACGTACGATTCATCGAATTACTGGAGTGCATTGTGAGGTCCACACAATGGACCAACTTGGAATTACGACCAGTATCGAGAACTTTGACGTTCAAAACAGAGCAGCGAATTGCTCCGAAGGGTGGCATCTTCGGAAGAGTATTGATGGGAAGGCAAGCGAATATAATTATT
>JBEGUT010000330.1:0-5371 GCA_041178745.1 Planctomycetota bacterium
AGAGTCTTATGATGGATTGCTCGCAGAGGTTTCTAGAACCGTCGAACTAGCCAAGCATCTGTGGCCTAATCTTCCTGTTTTTCTTTATGGACACAGCATGGGAGGTAATCTGGTTACCAATTACCTCTTGCGCAACAAGCTACCGCGAGTCGAAGCCGCCGTCGTTTCAGCACCACTATTTCACGCGGTGCAACCACCTCCAGCATGGTTCGTTCGAATCGCACGTATTTTGGCTAATGCATTTCCAAATCTCAGTATCGGTGCTCCGATCAAAGCGGAATATCTCTCCCGAATCGAGAACGAACAGCAAGCATTTTTGAACGATCCTTGGATGCATCAACAAATTTCACTGCGACTCGGTGCTGCCCTCTTAGATAGTGGCCAATGGGCCATCGATCATGCCTCTAGCCTCTCAGTCCCCGTCCTGCTCATTCATGGTGAGGACGATAAGATCTGTTGTCCTAAAGCGTCCGCCGATTTTGCTAGACGAACTCCGAAATGCGAATTGATGACTTGGCCCGATATGCGACATGAGCCTCATCATGATCTAGATGCTGAGATTATCTTTAAAACAGTCAGCGATTGGTTAATCACTCAAGCCGGGAATTCTCAAACCAAGCGGTAACGAATCCCCCATTACCTCCAGCTTTTCCTTTTCAGCGAGCGTACCAACTTCACGCACCAATTGCTGATAATGTTCCGGCGCACTGGTTCGCTCAAACCACTGAAGAACATCATTTCTCGAATTCTCCGAGAGATCTCGATATCGATCTCCCGTTCGACGTGCTACTTGCATCATTGCTAGTTGCATTTCGGGAGTACTGTTCCCAAGGATTAACCAATGATCGATCCATTGCTCAACTTTCGAGGCGCCTACCACACCCGTCAATGGACCATAAAGGGGACTGCGCGATGCTAACCGACCGATTGCCCACCATGCTCCAGAATGTAGTGGGGTCGCTTTCTTATCGCGCGTTACCTCAGCCAGGACATCGACCAATTTAATTTTGTCAATGATTGGCAACAGCTCCAAAGATCCAATCAAACGAATCAATTCGACCAACTCGCTACACCCAGTTCGAATCGCCTTACCGCGATTTGTGATTTGGTCACGAAAATAGGATTGCAAAGATTGAAACAAAGCGAGCTGTTGCCCCGCAGTGAATCCTCCAGCGACTCGTCGCCACAAGACAATAGCCTCTTGCCGAGACGAAATCGCAGGAAACGCTAATTTGCCATGCACACGGCGCCAACTCTCCGTGACGCGCCAATCATCGGCCGCCATACCATAGCCAGGACGCAGACAATAACCGACTAAATTCAACCACCTAAGCTCATGTTCGGGCGACCGCCTTCGCCCCTCTTCGCAATCGATCAATTGCTGCCACATTCCGCGAAGCAAACTAGGGGGCCATTGATTACGATCGATTTCTAAAGCAGCTTTTAGCTCCTTCATCAATCGAGCAGGTGGAATCGAACCTTCCATGAAAACAGCACGAAGTATTTCATCCGATTTGAGTAGGAGTTCCTGTTCGACAATACCAGCGGATTCTCCAATTCCAATGTGACCGCTGCGACCACTTTCCAATGCGCTGCGAATATCAAAATCCATTTTCCAGCGGCGTCCTCCACTGACGCTGACACAGCTCAGTTGCAAGGTACCTATTTCAGATAATTCGGCCTCTAACTTCACCCGTTCTGTTGTCTTCTGTTTCGAGCGAACCGTCTCAATTACCGTTCGTATTGGAGGAAGAGGATGCATCTGTGTCGGATCGATTTCAACAACGGATCCCACGGGATCTGCTAACCTCAAACTCGACACGTAGAGATTGAATTCAACTGGCACACCAACAGCCAATTCGAAAGGATATGAATCTAGAACGAAGAGATCTCCAGCCGCCGCTTCACCTGGCACCAAACAGATCGAGCGAGGTGGATTCTTTGAAACGGTTAGGTAATAACTGCGAGCTAATCGTGCATCGATCTTGATTCCTTTACCCCGACGCACCAAACCGAAGTAGGCTGCGCCTTCGGCTACTGCAAGATCCTTTCGAGGAGCTTCCAGTACTCCGGGCTTCCATGAATCATTGGTGGTATCATCTTTTTCAGCAAACCATTTTGCAACAATCGAAACAATTCTATTCTGAATCTGTCCCGACTCTAGGACACCTCCATTGAATAGAATCCAGTCTGGTCTCGCTGCCCGCAATTCGCTCAGCTCTTTCTTTTCCCGTTCACTACGCCCCGCCCATACATGATCGGTGAGAAACGAAGCCAGATGCTTCGTTATGGCAGCATCCGAGGCGTAGGGTAGACCGAATTCCACAAAGCCACTCACCATCGTCGAAGGCTTATCGGAAAGAGCGACCTCCGGAAAAAATCCATCGACCAATACCTTATTGATATCCTCTTGAGTAACAACCGCTTGCAGACCTTCACCCAATAATCGCGAGCCGCCACTTGGTAGGTGTATGGTGTAGGAATCTGGGGCGTGATTCCCTAAAAGGATTTCCTTGGCAATGCGGCAACGCTGCCGCAATATTTCCCATTGTCTATGCGGTAATTGTTTCCCACTACTGAGCCTATCTTCGACAAATTTTGCCAAAGCCAGATCGAAGTTGTCACCGCCCAAAATCAAATGCTGCCCAACCGCAACACGATGCAAGGTTAACTGCGATTGAATTGATCGATCTAAAATCTCGCTCTCAGCTTGCACGGCCGCTTCGCGCACTCGAATCAAAGTGAAGTCCGTAGTTCCTCCACCGATGTCGCAAACCAAAATAGACTGACCTGGCTGGATGATCTTGTCCCAGCTATCCGAATGACGGTGCAACCATGCATAGAAAGCCGCTTGCGGTTCTTCAATCAAAAAGACTCGCGTCAACCCGGCCAATCTGGCTGCCTCTAATGTCAACTCTCGAGCGATCTCATCGAACGAGGCCGGCAGCGTTACAATAACTTCCTGCTCTGCCAAGGGATGGGCAGGGAACTTATGATTCCAAGCTTCGACAATTTTCGCGAGATAGAAACTGCTCGCTTGTACGGGTGAAATTTTCTCGACATCATTGTCGGCATGCCAGGGCAACAGAGGTGAGGTGCGGTCGACTCCCTCGTGACATAGCCAACTTTTGGCGGACGCGATCTGGCGTCCTGGCGCCTGCGAACCACGTTCTCGCGCCCATACACCAACGCTGCGACATGAGGAACTCTTGGTCGATCGATCTTTTGTTTTCTCGCGACTGGCACTTTCATCCACTAAAGAAGATGCTTGGCTTTGTTCCTCTGCGGTCCACTGATAACTAAACGAGGGTAATGTTTCTCGTTCTTCGATGGTTTGCCAATCAACCCACTGCGATATTTTGAAGTTGATCACAGAGGGAGAAGTGGATTGCGTATCAACGTAAGCGACAGCGCAATTGGTCGTCCCCAGGTCGATACCTACCAGAAATCGGCCAGGCACTTCCTGCATGAACACGTCATCAATTCCTTGGACGCCGTTGTCTTTGTCGCTCACGGAGACCCTACCTCGGAATCCTCGCGTACATTGAACTCAAGCTTCCAGCGTTGATCATCACGTACACTGTGACACCACAATTCGAAAACACCCAACTCGGTGATCTTGCTATGAAATCGTACCGGAATGAATCCCTCATCGGGAACCAAATCCGCATGCAACACAAGTTCCAGTGGTGACGTCTCGATCAATTCCTCTTCATCCCAATATCGAAGCAGATTCCCAACGCGATCTTCTTTTCGTGACGCTGACGCAAAGAAACGGAAACTGACTGTCTTTCCGACTACCAATCCCACTTCGCGCCCCGGCACGTCGGTTGCAGTTCCTTCTTCCATTCCGAAGGGGACGACGCATAATGCTTGTAGTGGTCTGGGCATTCCTGGAACAGCCAATCCAGCGCTCTCAATACCAACGTAATAACTTCGCGCCGTTCCACCTCGAATGCGAATTCCGCCATGTCGTTTCGACCACGCATAATAGGCAGCACCACAGGCGACGGCTTGATCAAGGTCTTCTAAATCAGCCAGCAACTTCAGCGATGGTGCATCGGAATTTGACCAAGAGTTCATCACCTGAACTAATCGTTCTCGGAAGGCGGTCGACTTAAAAACACCTCCATTGAAGAGCAAGTGCGTTGGACAAATATCCGACGAAGTTGCGTTGGCGTTTAAAAATGAAGCGATATGACGCGTTATGCCTGTATCGCTTTCGTAAGGCAATCCGATCTCTTGGAAGCCTGACTGCAATTGTCTGGTCGGCTGGGAGTCAATTGGACATGCTGGAAAAAAACCATCCAAGAGCACTCGCTCCGCTTCGGCGCGACTGATCTCAGTTTGCACTGTGCCACCAATCAATCGACTCCCTCTTCCTAAAACGGCGATGGTCTGTGGGTCTTGTCCACCGGCACTCAGCAGTGTCTCTTTCGCTTTGCGACATGAATGCCACAGCGAAATACTTTGCCAAGGATTGAGCTTGGTGCCTTGTGTTGCAAACTTGGTCGAGAGTTCGTGGGCCAAAGCGAGATCCATGTTGTCGCCGCCCACCAGCAAATGATTCCCCACAGCAATCCGCTTTAGGAATAACTCACCGTTATCTTCCTCGACCTTTACCAAAGTCAAATCCGTTGTTCCACCACCGATGTCGCAAACAAAAATGACATCGTCTTTGCGCACCGTTCTTCGCCATTGCTCACTGCGACTATTCAACCAGTGATAAAGGGCGGCCTGTGGTTCCTCAAGAAGAATGAAATTCTCGGGCAACCCCGCAGCTATCGCAGCTTCGCGGGTCAATTCACGCGCTGCCATATCGAACGATGCAGGAACCGTAAGAACTATAAGCTGATCCGCAATACGATGGTCCGGATGAAGGCGATGCCAACTATCAATCAGATGCATCAGAAGAAACTTGGAGGCCTCGATTGGCGAGAGCTTAGTTACAGGCTCTGTCGAGTTCCAAGGGAGTAGTCCGGATCGCCGATCAACACGCGAATGACAGAGCCAACTCTTGGCAGCAGCAATGGTTCGATCCGGATTTTCGGCAGAGATCTGTCTTGCGTAGGCTCCAATGACAAGCTTTTCATAACTTTGTCCATCGGCCTTCCAAACACCACTCTCCCATTGCTCATCGGTTGGCAAATACAGAAACGATGGCAGGCCCGAAAGCAATTCCACTTGCCCAGGTGCAACAAACTGCGGAATGGGGACAGTCCGTATTTCAGCCTTGGCTTCATCGAGCGGAGCGTACGCGATAACGCTGTTGGTCGTTCCCAAATCAATCCCGATCGCAAACTTGGCTGCCATCGCTAAACGCTCAACTCCCCATGATTCAATCGAATCAAAACTAGTACCGATCTTGTCG
>JBEGUT010000331.1:0-5348 GCA_041178745.1 Planctomycetota bacterium
CACTTGCGCAGCCATCGAATCGGTAATCAAGGTTGCTGGCACACCATGCTGCATCAATTCCCAAGCGGTGAGTCGTGCACCTTGCAGCAAGGGCCGCGTCTCATCGACAAAGACCTTGATCTTCTTACCTTGATCATGTGCCGTAAAAAGTGCGGACAAAGCCGTACCATATTCACTGGTTGCCAAGCCACCTGTGTTGCAATGTGTTAGAACCCCACCATCAACCAAGAGTGAAGCGCCGTAACGACCAATGGCATGGCACATCTGGGCATCTTCTTCGTGAATAGCTTTTGCTTCCTCGAGCAAATGCTTAGCAACTTCTGCCGACGTCCCATCCTTGACAGCGTCCAACTTGCGTTGCATTCGATTTAATGCCCAGAAGAGATTAACGGCTGTAGGACGACTGGTCGCTAGATAGTCGATAGCCTCTCGGGCTATTTGATAAAGCTGCGCAGCGGTCCACTTTTCGGATTGGTAGTTTCGAATCGCTACAGAAACCCCATAAGCGGCTGCGATACCGATCGCCGGAGCTCCGCGAACTCGCAATTGCTTGATGGCTTCCCAAACGGTTTGCACGTCGCGGCATTGGATGTTGAGTATTTCGCTTGGCAATTTAGTTTGGTCCAACAAAACCAAACAGCCATCGTGATCACCTTCCCAAAAAACCGATCGTGGAGCATTACCCGACATAGTTGATATTTAAACCATTCCCAAAAAGCGATTCAGTACAACAGCGGCTTGCCCGGCGGCAAGCAATTAACAGTGCCAAGTCAAGGAGACCATCTCTCATCCGTCGAATTACAGATGGACTAAATCTGCTCCAGTGGACGATGCTTCATCGAGAAGGTTTCCGCTACAGCTGCGTTAGTCACGAAGCCAGCGACCACATTAGCGGCAGCTGCGATTGGACGCGAAGTCCTCATCGCCTCCTCCACACCCTTACTAGCTAACTGCAGAACCCAAGGAAGCGTCACGTTACATAGTGCAAAGGTACTCGTTCGGCCGACAGCACCTGGCATATTGGTGACGCAATAGTGCACCACATCTTCCACACTGTAGGTTGGATTTCGGTGAGTGGTTGCTTTGCTGGTTTCAATGCAACCACCTTGGTCGATAGCCACGTCGATGATAACGCTACCTGGCTTCATCAGCCGAAGGTCATTTTTTGTTACCAGATGTGGAGCCTTAGCGCCGGGAATAAGAATCGCTCCGATCACCAAGTCAGCCAGCCGCAACTGATCGCGAATCGTGTGACGATCGCTGAATAGGCAGTTCACATTTGGTGGCATGGTATCATCGAGGTAACGAAGTCGATCGAGGTTCACATCAAGGATGGCAACATCCGCTTGAAAACCTGCAGCGATTTTGGCAGCGTTAGCGCCTACTACACCACCTCCGATGATCGTAATGTGGGCTGGAGCAACTCCTGGAACACCGCCAAGTAGGATACCGCGACCTTGCTGTGGTCGCTCTAAATACTTTGCCCCTTCCTGAATACTCATGCGACCAGCAACTTCGCTCATCGGGGTCAGCAAGGGTAGACGACCACTGCTATCGGTCAATGTTTCGTAAGCCAAGCATGTCGCTTTGCGAGCGATCATCGCATCGGTAAGATCGCGGCTTGCAGCGAAATGAAAGTAAGTGAAAAGCGTTTGATTGGGACGAATCAAAGGCCACTCGGTATCGAGCGGCTCTTTCACTTTAACGATCAAGTCTGCCTTGGCATAAATCTCTTCGATCGAAGAGACAAGTTCTGCACCAGCTTGCAGGTAGGCGTGATCGGCTAAGCCGGACCCTAACCCTGCACCCGCTTGCACGTAGACTTGATGCCCACGATGCGTCAGCTCTTCTACCCCCACCGGCAGCATGGCGACACGGTACTCATCTTCCTTGATCTCCCTAGGAACACCGATAATCACGATCAATCCTCCAGGTTCTGAGAAACCGTAAGCCAAAGAACTAATGTTGCGACAAGCTGAACTTTCTATAAATCGTTCTTTCGTAGAGTAGGCTTTAACACTTCCCGCTTCAAGCGACCCATCTCGGTTTATTCGCCAGATCAAGGCGTTGGAGGGCTAGAATTTTTGGCCGTCCCGCCCAACGGACTGGTTTCGTCGTCGACCAATCGCGACTTCCCTTGCCAAGCGAGCAGCGAACCACTACAAACGAGTGATGGGGTACTGTTGTTCAAGTTTTCACGAGCTTATCTGATGATTCCGTAACCTTCCCTCCCCAATCTCCGAGTCAACGTAGAGTGCTCAAGTGAAGGTGCCTTAATAGACTGAAATTGTAAAGAGTGGCTTAATTTTATCTGAGATGACCGTCCATGAAACTAGTTCTGGCTATCATACAGCCGACCAAACTGCGAGCCGTACGGGATGCTTTGTCCGCCGTGGGTGTCGATCGAATGACGGTTTGCGATGCACAAGGTTACGGCCGCCAACGCGGGCAGTCTCCGACCTACCGTGGAGTCGAATACAAGACAAACTTGCTCCGCAAAATCGCTTTAGAAATTTTTGTCAACGACGACTACTTGGAAAGGACAGTTAACGCGATTGAAACAGCCGCGAAGACAGGTTCCGAAGGCAACATCGGAGATGGCAAGGTATTTGTATTGCCGACCCACGAAGCGATTGCGATCGACGATGGAAGCCGAGGACCGGGAGCGATTTAGTCCCCAACCGATTTATGTTGCGTGCCAATCCACGTGATGAGCCATGGATGGCAAAAGAACTTTTGAGCTCTGGGGCGTTGCCTCGTTATGAGCCAATAAGTTTCAAGAACTAGTAACCAAGTCCACACTCGAAATGAGACAGCTCCATATGACCAACCCCTCCACGTTTGCCATGGTACTAACAGGCAACCTTGCCACGTTCTCTCAAATCCAGCATGCTGCTCAGCAACATGGCGTAGGAGTGATTTGGGGTAGGGACTACGACAGTACGATCAGCAAGCTGCCTGACGGTAGTTCCATTAAATTTTTAGTAGCCGACCTCAGCGACGATCGCATCGACTGCGAATCGGTCAAAAGCAAGCTAGAGGCAAACTATCCAACAGCGATCACAATCGCCTTTGGTCCTCACGTTCACGAAGACCGACTCAACAAAGCAGCCCAAGCCGGCTTCACTCAAGTGATGACCCGCGGCCGCTTCTTCCACATCCTCGGCGAAGTGTTCGAACCCGTTTAGAAATCATCTGAAAAAAAGCAGCATCGCGTTCTATTAGTAAGCGGCCCAAGTCTAACTCACCAATGACTCGTGCGAAGCGATAGCCGCCTTCCGTTCTGAAATTGGAGCCAAATCATTAGCACTCCAAACTCCATTTCCTACTGTAAATCTTTAACTTAAGAGAATACCGCTAGGGTTGCAGGACTATTTTGCCGGAGAGGCAGCCTTCTTTGCGAAGGGTGTTGGCTTCTTGCAGTTGATGGGCTTCGCGGGCTTGAGATAAGGGAAGGACTCGGTCTATTTGAGCTTTCAATTTCCCTTCGCTTAACCATTGATTGATTTCCGCTGCGGCAGCGGCTTGTTCTTCGGCCGTCGCTTTGAACATCGCAAAGCCGTGAAGGCTGCAACCCTTCACATAGAATGGGCCTACAGGAAATGCGGGCCTCGCTTCGCGGCCGGCCATCAGAATCATCCGTCCACGCGGCGCCATAAGAGCTACGGCAACATCAAAATCGGGCTCTCGAAGCGTTTCCCAAAATAGATCGACGCCGCCGGGGGCAATCTTTGCAACTTCTGCATCCCATGCACAATTTCTGTACTCGATCACATGCTGAGCACCAAGCTGCTTACAACGTTCCCCCTTCTCTGGAGAGCCTGCTGTCGTAATCACGGTCGCTCCCACCGCGCGAGCCATCTGCAGCACCATCGCTCCGACGCCTCCCGTACCCCCGCGCACAAAGATGGTCTCACCACCTTTCAAGTGACCACTTAAAAACAGACCAAGGTGCGCCGTAATCCCGACGAGCGCACATGCTGCAGCATCAATATCAGGTACATTGTCCGGCGTTCGATACAACCACTTCGCATCAACCGCACAATACTCTGCAAACGTTCCTTGCCTACCCAGCAATCCTTGATTGCTCCCCCAAACGCGATCGCCCACTTTAAATTGCGTAACTCCACTTCCAACTTCTGCCACCGTACCTGCCAAATCGCATCCCACGATGAATGGATTAGGCAACGGCCAGTAGTTCGCACCATTGCGAATATAAGTATCAATCGGATTGACCGAAACCGCTCCAACCTTTACCAAAACTTCTTCAGCTTTCACTAGAGGCTTTTCAACTTCTCCATACTGAATCACTTCAGGAGAACCGGTTTGAGTGATGAATGCAGCCTTCATGAAAACACCTTTTAGATAAAAACGGTTCACACTTTGTAGCGTCGGTCAAATCAACCGCAGCCTGATGCCCCACATCGTAAACCAGCCCTATGCGGACGCATTGTAACTGGGGCCATTGTAACTGGGGCTGTCGCTTTATCGTCAGCGAACTTCGCCGTTCCACAACGGGGGGTAGCCTCAACGTAAAATCATGAAGCCGTCGCGGCTTGTTGCCATAGGTTACCAAAGCAATTGCATCGGTCCCAGTACAGGAAAAGAGAAAGGCCGAGTCCTTTTCCGGGCTCGGCCTCAGCGCTATTCACATCGATAATCCCACAAGCTCAGGCTTCCCTGATGACTATGGATCCGATGGCTTGCGATCGCTTAAATTCTCACCGAACGAGCGACTGTAATAACGTCGCGTCAACGACTTCTTCGCTTCGGTTGGCTTCATCCAATCGTAGCTTTCTCTTTCCGGCTCAGAGAAAGAAGTATAGATCTCGTACAACTCATCAAAATCTGGATCCTGCAGAGGTGCATTGCGATCGCTTGCCATCACAGCGCCAATCCATTGCACAAGAGTTAAATCCATATCCTCTTCATCGACATCTTCCAGGATTTCATTCGCTTCGCGACTCAGGCCCTCTTTAAGCTTGGCGATATCTTCGGCTTCTAGAGGCGAAGCTCCTGACTCCATGCGTCTGCGCATCAATCCCTGAAACAACATACGCAGTTCGTTATTGGATCTCATCGGCGCACCGGTGACCCTAGAAATCAACCATTCAGGGCGCTGCCAAATCATCTCGCGCGACCAACTACGAATCGCTTCTCGATCCGAAGCGCCCATGTTTTGTGCCATCAAGGAAACCCGACGTCGCTGAATAATCGACTGTAGTTCAGAGATGCGTTCAGGGGGCTTTTTATCGAGCAGTCGAGCGCGTTCATTGGTAGTCAACGATCGCAGCAGATTCGTATAGGCTCGAACCATATTCTTGAATTCAGCGGGCTGCGCCGACTTC
>JBEGUT010000332.1:0-5346 GCA_041178745.1 Planctomycetota bacterium
ATCGGACTGCTCGGAATACTCACCTACATTATTCCGACTTACATCGCTGGTGCGATGCAGGCTACCTATTGGCACTCCCTAAATCCGCAGGGAGGTTTGGCCTATCCTGAGTTCCTTAAAGCGACCACAAGCAGCGTACCGTTGTATTGCATTAGTTTAGTAGGCGGCACACTCTATTTGGTTGGAGCATTGTTCTGCTTTGTCAACTTTGTCATGACATGGAAATCCCGTCCATCAACTTATGAAGTTCCTGTTTATTCCGCACCTCGTCTATCACGTGATTTTCAAGATCCTACTCCAAGCCAATCGAATCTATCGATAGTGCTTGACGCAGCGAAATCGATCGATGTATGGAGTCGACTCGATTGGCACCGTCGCTGGGAACGCCTCCCTTCTACTTTTACTTTCTGGGTGATTGCAGCGGTTGTCGTTGCATCTGCACTGGAAATACTTCCTGTATTTCTTATTCGTGCCAACATACCTACGCTGGCATCCGTACAACCCTATACACCGCTGGAACTGATCGGTCGCGACATATACGTTGCAGAAGGTTGCTTCAATTGCCACACTCAGATGGTAAGGCCGCTGGTCTCAGAAACCAAACGATTCGGCGATTACTCTCTCCCCGGAGAATTCATTTACGATCGACCTTTTCAGTGGGGCTCGCGTCGCATTGGTCCGGACCTAGCAAGAGAAGGGGGCCGACAATCTAATTTCTGGCATTTACAACATTTACAAAACCCTCGTAACCTCAACAAAGAATCGCTGATGCCCGAGTTCTCCCATCTGCTCAAGAATAAACTTAACTTCAAGAGCATTCCAGAACGAGTAGCTGCTGCAGCCAAAATGGGAGCACCTTACACACAAGAACTTGAATTCAATGAGGAAACTAAAACCTCCCAAAGTGTTGAAATGGCCATCGCTCAAGCTCAACGGATTGCGGTCGATATTGTCACCCAGGGTGGTCCGCTTGAAACAGAGGACAAACAGGTGATTGCCTTGATCGCCTATCTGCAACGCTTAGGCGTAGATCGCAATAAACCTGCTCCGGCAGCAACGGCTCCTACCGAAAATCCGCAGTCAACCACTGAAACTCAGCAGGCAGGACAAACTGCTCCAGACTCGACGCAGCCGAATCATCTCTCAACTGCCCCAAAGGTTTCTGCTGGCACCCAGGAAACAGGTACGGAGAAAAGCGATGGTTAAGGATGTTATTTCTTCACTTGATTATTCGGTTTACGCAGAGACTGCTTTGGTCGTTTTCTTTCTTGTTTTTTTAGCGATTTCGATCCGCACTTTCTTTGCAGATCATGCCGCAATGACTCATCAATCAGCGATGGCCCTGGAAGAGGGGAAAGAGGTCACACGAAAATGAACACCCCAGATGCGCATGACAACCTCTACGCAGTTGATAATATTCAGACTCTGAATCATCCGATTCCCTCCTGGTGGAAAACTATTTTTATCTCTATCGCTGTTTTCGGCGTACTGTATGGCATGTATTTTCATACAGGAGCTGCTGAAAAGAGATCGATCTACGCGAGCTACGATGACGCAATTGCAGCAAATTTGCGTTTGCAGTTTTCTGAATTGCCTGGTGACCTAAAGCCTGATAACGCGACCATGATGCAGTACGTCAGCGACAAAAAATGGCTCAAAGTAGGCGAGAGCGTTTTCAAGCAACACTGCGTCAGTTGCCACGGACCTGAAGGAGGTGGCGTGGTCGGGCCTAATCTATGCGATGTGTACTGGAAGAACGTTAAGTCCATCGAAGACATCGGCAAGATACTTCAAAATGGAGCCGGTAATGGTTCCATGCCCAAGTGGGACAAACTGCACCCGAATGAACTGGTTCTGGTTGGTTGCTACGTCGCCTCGCTCCGAGGTTCATCTCCCGCAAAAGCAAAGGGCCCCGAGGGGAATGAAATCGCAGCCTGGATTTTGTCTGCTCCAACAGAAGGTGCTATTCCAGATGCCAAGCCTAACGATGCAACCAAACCGGCAGAAGCACCAGCGAAATAGGCTCAGCTACTTCTCGGACAAAACCGCCGCGGTCCGAATTGCTCGAGAAGACTAATGCATCGTTACATCAATATGTGCAGACGCTACGACATTGCCGTTAGTCAGTTGGTAAGGCTTCCTTTATCTTTGAGTTCTTGAAGCCCACCGAAGAATAACTAACGGTTACGATGGTTGTAGCGGCCAAAACGATCATTCCTGTTGCAATGTCTCCGGCTCGAAGATAATTATTAATGAAACCATCGCTCGATGGCGCATACTGCAGGATGAAGAAAACCTGAAGCTTGAGTTAACTTCTTTCTCAGTTTCCTTATAGGTTGGGATGCCAAGTTCGGCTTATAGGAACTCCATAAAGGCAATTCTGGAATATGTCTTCCACGCCGATCCGAGTCCTTTGCTGCAGTAGCTCCTTGGAAGGTGGCGGTAGCGAACGTCAAATCGCGACGTTGGTTCGACATCTTGATCGCTCGCGCTTTGCCCCTGAATTATTCTTACTCCGTCGAGAAGGTGTCCACCTCGATTCGATTCCTGGCGATGTCCTTATCCACTGCTATCAGGACGCGTGTAAACCTAAGCTTCTCAATTGGCCAGGACGCGAGCATTCAAGACAAGTGCGTTATTTAGCGACGATCTTAAAATCGCGCGATATCCATTTGCTCTATGACCGTACCTACCACATGACACAGATAACGGGTCCGGCAACACTGAAAACGGGTGTGCCTCGTATATCGACCGTCGTTAGTCCACCTCAGTCTGATTTCGAAAACTGCGAGCGTCGCTTTCGATGGCTGAAGCGAAAGCTACTTTCAAAGGCCTACCGAAATGCCGATCGCGTTATCGCTGTTAGTCGCGGAGTCGCCATCGAGGTTCAGAAATATTATCACGTTCCGAGTGATCGTGTTCGAGTCATCTATAGCCCTGTCGACCAAGATGAAATCGTAAACAAAGCTAACCAATCAACGGACTTTGCGAAACCATCAGATGCGAAACCATCAGATAATCATCCTCTGCGGATTGCCTGTATCGGCAGATTGAGCCAAGAAAAGGGACACATCTACCTGCTGCAGGCTATTCGTATCGTCGCGAAAGAGTATGGCGAGAAAGTCCATCTCGATATCGTAGGAGATGGCCCCTTAAAAGCTGTTTTAACGGAATGGTGCCAAGAACAGCAGATTGACTCTTCGGTTAACTGGCATGGCTATTTGACTAATCCTTACCCATTGCTGAAATCGGCTGACTTACTTTGTTTACCTTCACTTTACGAAGGACTTCCCAACGTTGTTATGGAAGCGATGTTGCTAAAAGTTCCCGTTTTAGCTGCTGATTGCCCAACAGGTCCCCGCGAATTGCTCGGTGAGAATCTCTATGGCACCCTGGTTGCACCAGCTAATCCACGACAGCTTGCCGATGCGATTCTTGATCGCACTCGCAATCCTCAAAAATGGATCGCCAAAACTGATTCAGCGCAATCCATAATCCATCAACGTCACAGTATGCAGGCGTGGATCAATACGATGCAGGAATGTTTTCTCGAAATAGCTAAATCGAGGAAGCAGCGATGAAAATCAACTTGGGAATTTTGCATTCACTGGGATTCATGAGCCTATGCTCAATCATCCAAGTATTTGCGCAATTGCTTTTCCAAGTTATCATCGCAAGCCAGTTCGGTGCCAGCGAACAGGTGGATGCTTTCAGCGCAGCTCTGGCGATTCCGACCATGCTCTCTGCAGTGTTCACTGGATCTGTTGGTTATGTCATGGTTCCAATGCTTGTACCGCTAGCCTCTAAGAAAGAAGATGAAGCGGAATTCAAGCAACTCGCTTTTAGCTTAGGTGCTTGGACATGCATGATCTGTTTAGTACTTTCTGCTATTCCGTTTCTGTTTTCTACTCAGATCACAACTCTTCTCTATAGGGGCTTTTCTGATCTGCAAGTCACAAACACTGCGCAACTGCTAACTGCTCTCTCTCCTTTGATTCTTTTAGGATCGATTCAGGGGTGGCAGCAATCGGTCTACCACAGTCGTCAACACTTCCTGCTACCTGCACTAGCCAGCGCGATCGGCCCGGCAGCAACAACAACGCTAGCTGCTCTCTCGCCGAGTGGAACGTCGGACATTATCTGGGTCGCCAACGCGATGATTTTCGGAAGCATCATCGCTGTATTGATCTTGGCGTTACCGATGATTTCGCAATTGCCAAGTAGTTGGATTTTTCATTCATCGACTTGGAAAAGCATTCAGAGAAGTATTCCGCTATTCCTGTTCAACTTCTATTCCAAGCTTGACCCGATCCTGGATCGTGTGCTGCTTGCGGGTTTAACCGTAGGAGCGATTGCCCATCTGAATTATGCCCAGCGGTTTGTGACTGCCTTGATTTTGGTAATATCCAGTGGCGTATCGACGGTTGCATTTCCCGATCTAGCCGGTGCTGCGACCACGGGTCAGGATAGCGATTTCCAGTACCGCTTATCCGAGAATATGCGTCGAATGCTGCTGGCCGTCTTACCGGTGATTATTGGTTGTTCGCTGTTTTCCTATTCGACCACACGTGAACTTCTGGAAAGAGGGGCATTTACAGCGAACGATACGACGGCCGTCGCGATGATCTTCACGGCGTTCATCGGATACTTTATTGCCGCTGCTTTCGGAGATTTGATTGCCAAATCATTTTATGCACTTGGGGATACTCGAACCCCTTCGCTGATCGGTGCAGTAGGATTTACTTTAGGAATTGGCTTAAAAATACTGGGAGTCCGATGGGGTGGGGTCTATGGATTGGCTTGTGCCAGTAGTCTTTATTACCTTCTCAATGCTTCGACAATGCTTGTCATACTATTGTGGCGTCTTAAAGCTACATCCTGGATTACAGATCTAAATGGTACTTTTTTCCGCTCACTCTCCGCGACGATGATCGGTTGTTTTTTCGCATGGGCTATTCTTCGTACAGAGGTTGCTCACATTTGGTGGTGCGCCGTCTCGGTTGGTGCTGTCACCTACGGCGTCGTTCTTTGGGTCCTTAAAGATCCAACCTTCAGGAAAATGCTCCAGCCATCCACCACCCTATCAAGCGACAAGGAGATGGGATGATGGATCAGGAATTACAGTACGAAGCAGTTTCATGTCCGTTATGCAATTCAGCAGAATTCAGGAAAGTCTCACAATACATAGATTGGACATATGGAGTTCCTGGCGTATTTCATGCAGTTCGTTGTGCGCGATGCCAGCATGTTTTTATGAATCCACGACCAAACTCACGTACAATGCTGGCTGCGTACCCAGCCGACTACTCACCTCATCTCGGTAGTGTTGATACAGAAGCGTTAAAT
>JBEGUT010000333.1:0-5343 GCA_041178745.1 Planctomycetota bacterium
TCATTTGGATCATCTGAATAAAGTTTTCACGTAACCATTTTGGACGAAGTTCGGACTGCCTGTCGGATCAACGACGCTTTATTTTAAATCACCCCCACCTAGAAATCTATTTTTCCTTACAGTTCCGTCGAATCAATTCCGCCCCGAACTCGATATCGCACCTTTTTCGTTCAACCCGCAAGGCGAATCCATGAATCCTTCAGGCAGCCCCGATAACGGCCCTCCCCAACTCCCCATCCGCTTCGTAGGGCTGAACTTTGACCATATGCACATGGGCGATAACTTGCGCATGGTGATCGAGCAACCGGGATGCGAGTTGGTAGGAATATGCGATTTACAACCCGAGAGAATGGAGGAAGCAATTTCGCGGCTTGGTATTTCCAGAGATCAGGTTTTCACTTCTCCAGAAAAATGCCTTGAGCAATGCCGAGCGGATATCGCAATTCTGTGCCCCGCTTCGGCCGAACATGGCGATTGGGTCGCGCGCGTTGCACCTCATGTGAAAGCCATTCTGATCGAAAAACCCTTCGCTGCATCGTTAGCCGAAGCCGATCGCATGATTGAGGTGTGCCGTCAACACAATACTTTGCTCGCCATCAATTGGCCCTTGGTTTGGGTTGCCTCACATCAAACGGCCAAGTACCTGGTCGACAGCGGTCGGATTGGTCAGCTTAAACAAGTGCACTATTACAATGGAAATCGCGGCCCCCTCTGGCACACCGCTGAAAAAATTGAACGAACCGCCGAATGGGTAGAAAAGGAGAAACCAAACAGCTGGTTCTACTCGGCCCAACGTGGTGGCGGATCGCTGCTGGACTACCTCGGCTACGGAACAACGCTGGGGACTTGGTATTTCGGTGGAGCCAAGCCGTTGGAAGTTACCGCGACCACAGATTCTCCAGTGGGTTTAAGTGTCGATGAACATAGCATCACCGTCGCTCGTTATCCTAGTGGCCTTTCGAAATTTGAAACGCTTTGGGGCACTTTTACCGATCCCTGGGTTTCACAGCCGCAACCAAAATGCGGCTTTGTTTTGGTCGGGAGCCATGGAACGATTAGTTCTTACGATTACGAAAACAAGCTTACTTTGCAGACAGCCGAACAGCCGATTGCAACGGAGATCCCTGTGCGG
The DNA here is from genome assembly GCA_041178745.1 of Planctomycetota bacterium. Classification (GTDB taxonomy): domain Bacteria; phylum Planctomycetota; class Planctomycetia; order Pirellulales; family Pirellulaceae; genus JAFLCP01. The sequence continues at coordinate 1,133 of JBEGUT010000333.1, forward strand.
CCCCTGCATGCTCCCTACCGCAATCCGATCGAATACATGGCCCATGTCCTCTGTACAGGCGAACCCCTGAGCGGCCCTCTCTCTCCAGAAATAAGTCGAATCGGTCAGCAGATTGTTGATACGGCCTTCCAAAGTGCCCTTCAGAAACGTACCTTGCCACTACTCGACTGTGTTACACGGTGACAGCGTTGCGATTTTGTTATCGGAAGCGATTGGGCGTCTCTCCTTCGATCAAATAGTTTTGGCAAATAGTTTTGGGAAACCATGAAAGTTCTAATTGTTGGTAACGGCGGTCGTGAGCATGCTCTGGCTTGGAAAATCGCAAAAAGTTCACGTGTCGATCAAGTCTTCGTCGCTCCGGGCAACGCAGGAACCGCTCTGGAAGGAGCGAAGGTTTCTAATGTGGCGATCCAGGCCACAGATATCGCTGCTCTAGTTCGCTTTGCGGCTACAGAAAAAATCGGTCTCACCGTCATCGGTCCCGAAGCACCATTGGCGCTCGGCGTGGTCGATGCCTTTCAGGCTGCCAAACTAAAAGTCTTCGGACCAACACAAGCTGCCGCTCAACTGGAGAGCAGTAAGGTCTTCTGCAAAAACCTGCTTCGCCAAGCTGATGTTCCGACAGGCGACTATCAAGTATTCCGCGAAGCAGACGATGCGATGCGGTTCATTAAAGCAAGATTTCCTAACGAGGGAGATCGAGCACCGGTGGTCGTCAAAGCGGATGGATTGGCATCGGGTAAAGGGGTTGTCGTTTGTAAGACGAGAGAAGATGCCTTAGAAGCGGTAGAAAGAATTTCGCGCCGGCGTGAATTTGGAACCGCCGGTAATCAGATGATTATCGAAGAGCGCTTGGAAGGGCAGGAAGCAAGCGTGTTGGCAATCACCGATGGTCGTACAATCGTCCCACTACCTGCCTGCCAAGATCATAAACCTGCTTTCGATGGCGACAAAGGCCCGAACACCGGTGGCATGGGAGCATACTGCCCAACACCAATCGTCGATGATTCGATGATGGCTTGGATTGAAGAGCATATCCTAGTACCGACCGTTCATGCGATGAAACGCAACCGCAAACCCTTCTCGGGTGTCCTCTATGCGGGCTTGATGCTCACTCAAAGCGGCCCGAAGGTTCTTGAATACAACTGTCGCTTTGGCGATCCTGAATGCCAACCTCTTTTGATGCGACTTAAAAGCGACTTGGTCGATTTACTTGAGGCAACGGTCGATGGCACTCTCGATCAAATCGATCCTCCGGTTTGGGATGAACGTCCCTCGCTTTGCGTGGTCGTAGCTAGCCAAGGATATCCAGGCGAATACACCAAGAATCAAATTGTTACCGGACTCGATGCGGCCGCCGAAGTTGAAGATGTTAAAGTATTCCATGCTGGCACCAAACTATCCGGCGACCAAGTGCTCACCGATGGTGGTCGAGTGCTCGGAGTAACAGCCATTGGCAGTAGTGTCTCCGCGGCTAAACTTCAGGCCTACACGGCGGTTCAAAAAGTTCGCTGGCCTGGCTCGTGGTGCCGCAAGGATATTTCCGACAAAGCGTTGCACTACATGGAAAAACAACAAAAAGAAAATCGCTAGATGTCGCGCGGCTCAATTCATCAGAGACAGTTTTTGGTCACAACGCTGTCTCTGACTCTGATTTGAATCGCGAGATTAGTTTTCCTCTAGCGTCTCCGGAAACTGAAAGCCGTCAGGTAACTTGCGTTTAGCGCGACGTCGATGTAGTACCTGATCCTTCGGCTTTTTCTCTTTGCCCATCGCTGAATCCGTTTTAGGCTTGGGCTCTGAACTCCGACCCACTCGCGAAGAGGGTTTCGCTCGTCGAGAGTGTTTGGAAGTAGACTTGCTCGGTTTATCTAATCCCTCTTTGCTAATTGCATTCCTAGCGACCGATTCTTCAGCCACTGGCGAATCGGGGCTCCCTTCCTTTTGAATGCTTTGGATTCCAAACTCTCGCATCCAAAACTGAACCTCGTATTCGCTCAATCCGGTACGCGCATTCTTCGGCTGGTTTTCAGCAGTTCGTTGTTCTGGCTTAGAGTCTGGTGCAACGATCCTACGATCTTCTAAAACACTTAACCAGCTTTCGCAATCCGAATACTCACAACGATGCGCTCGCGCACATCGTTGAATTCGATGATCGGAAGAAACAACCAGCAACATTTTAGGTTGCGGATGTGCTGTAATCAGTTGCTCGATCAACTCATCCGCATTCTCAAAACCAACGCTGTATCGGACTCTAATCTGCCCAAAGGCTGAGTGGTCATTATCAGCTCCACCCCCTTGAGTGGAAGCGTCGAAGACAACGAGAGTTTGTGTTTGAAGTGATTCAGGTAGATGCTCTTGCAAGAACTGAAGCAATCGCTTGCGAGCTTTAAGCAACCATTGCTGGCCGCGACTCTTTCCCAGCAGTCCGCTGAAATGCAACAAATTGTAACCGTCGATCAAAAGTCGCATGACAGAAATCGCTAGGAGCACAAAACAAAAAGAGGATGATATCTCAAGTATAAGATACCATCCTCTTCAATATCGACCCCTAGGCGTACATATAGCAGCCTGGTGAGCAGAAGTAGAGAGAACAATTAGGTTCCAAATTCGGGACGACGACGGCCCAATTGCTCCTGAAGGCGTGAAACGATGCTTGAGTGCATCTGACTAACACGGCTCTCGCTCAAATCGAGCGTAGCGCCGATCTCCTTCATGGTGAGTTCTTCGTAGTAATACAGGATGATGATTAACCGTTCGTTGCGATTGAGACCTTTGGTAACCAAACGCATCAGATCATTTTTCTGAATTCGCTTGGTTGGATCCTCACCCTTTTTATCCTCGAGGATATCGATTTCTCGAACATCCTTGTAACTGTCTGTCTCATACCATTTCTTATTGAGACTGACGAGGTTTACCGCGCTTGCTTCCGCCTGCATCTTCTCCAGTTCCTGGATGCTGATGCTCATATATTCTGAGAGTTCCTGATCAGTCGGCTGGCGACCGTATCGGGTTTCGAGTTGCTTGGTCGCTTCAGAAAGCTTACTCGCTTTACTTCGTACTAAGCGAGGGACCCAGTCCATCGTGCGAAGCTCGTCGAGCATCGCTCCTCGAATTCGCGGAACACAATATGTTTCAAACTTGACACCACGTTCCATATCGAACGCTTCAATGGCATCCATCAATCCGAAGATGCCTGCGCTGATCAAGTCATCTAACTCGACTCCATCCGGAAGCCTAGCCCATATTCTTTCGCCATTGTATTTTACCAATGGCATGTACTGTTCTACTAATCTGTTTCGCAAGTCAATATTACCAGGCTCAGCTCGGTAACGTTGCCAAACAGTCTGAATATCCTCTTCCGGTGCGATCGTCGTTGCCATCCAATCCTCCGTGATCATTACTGGCAAAGATTCATTCCCTTGAATCCAGCCTGCCATCTTCAGTGGCGGGCGGGACTGTAACCAAAAAGCTTTTTTCTAGCTACGTCAAACAGACACAAAAAAGGGTCCAAGTTATTATTTTTGGTTTTCCCCTAGTTGCTCCAAATAACGGGTTACTGCATCTCGAAAACGTCTCTCTGCCGATTGCCTTAAAACCGATTCGGCTAGAAATCCGAGCACGAATCCTACCCCTAAAAAAACTATCATCCCTGCCAGGCACTGCTGGAGAACTAAGTTGGCATCTTCGCCGGCCAAAATGCCCCTCAGGGCTAAAATGGCGACTGCCAGGGTGCTAAGCACCGCTCCATAGGCTCGAGACATAAGGGAATCCTGCCTTCTTCAGATTTGCGGTTCCCTTATTCCAAGGGTCTGTTTCACCTGGGAAGCGTTTCCTTGGTGAATACCGATCTCTGATACGTGGGGAGACATCCATGCTTCTCTGTTATCGTCCATCGAAAATGTAGTAATTAAGTTTTTCCCGGTAGAGTCCTTCAAAAGCCCCCAGATTTTCACCAAATCTTTTTTCGATTGACGATCCGATTTCTTGGCCAGCAGCTCGACACGCTCACTGCCGAGTGCATCGTTTTCATCGCACTAAAGAGAGACTAGGGCGATCAAAAGACTTTTTTTGAAAACAGTTCAGCACTCAAACTTTTATCCCATTTGGGCAAACTTTACCGCCTCACGGCACTTCTAGATCGCTCTGTCGCATCTAGTAATCGAACTCAACTCGACTTGAGCTTCGATAAAGACTGCGACGTCATTATT
>JBEGUT010000334.1:0-5330 GCA_041178745.1 Planctomycetota bacterium
GATCAATATGTGTCAAGAATATCCTGGCCCGGTTGCTCAGTACCGCGAATTGGGAATCGAACAATTGCATCTTCCCACGGTCGACTTTCATCCCCCAACTCTTCAAATGATCCAGCAGGGGGTCGCGTTTATTAAACAGCAAATTGATACTGGTGGCTCGGTCTATGTGCACTGTAAGGCGGGGCGTGCGAGAAGTGCGACCGTCGCTCTCTGTTACCTGATCGCTCATCGCCAGATGTCACCGGAACAGGCTCAGCAGCATTTGCTTGATCATAGACCTCATGTCAATCCGCGATTGACGGAAAGATCGGTCGTTAAAGAATTCGTTACTGCCTTCGGTCAAAGTCAGAATTAAAAAGATCGACAGATTTAGCGGTAGATCAAGAACGGGGAACGACGCAATCGGAACAACTCGTTGCTCGCATTTGCTTTGATAAAAACCTTCTCAAAGTCCTCTTCTTGAAGAATCGCTTCCAGTACAGACTTCGAGCCAAGTAACTTGATGGTCTGTGCCGATTGCCACTGCTCTGGATATTCCCGCGCAAGTGCATGAGCGATTGCCAAACCAACTCGCAGTGGATCGATTACCGATCGGTCTGTCACCAAAATCTGAAAACCGAAGCACTCCTGATTTTCAAATTTACTCGATAAGGGAGTGAATCGTTCCGGCACGAAGCACACTCCTTTCAAGTCATAAGTGGATAATCTTTTAATGAGTCGTCTCGCATCAAGCCATGGGGCACCAACACGTTCAAACGGTGTGTCTGTGCCGCGGCCCACGGAAACGTTACTGAATTCGATCAGCCCAATTCCCGGGTAGAGAATCGCTTGATTGAGTGTTCGCATGTTGGGAGATGGTCGCACCCAATACAGTCCCGTCTGATCAAAGTATTGTTCACGACGCCACTGTTCGACAGCGATAACATCAAGTTTGACTTCCCATTTCTTCTCTGCCACGATCATTTTCGCAAGCTCGCCTGCGGTCATTCCATGCCGCAATGGCACATTGTGGTAGGCTACAAACGATTGCTGTCCTTCATCTAATAATGGGCCGCCGATATCGATACCATTAATCGGGTTAGGGCGATCGAGTACGACAAAACGCAATCCCTTTTTCGAAGCGACCTCAAGGGCATTTCCCATCGTTGAGACATAGGTGTAAAAGCGTGTACCGATATCTTGGATATCAAAAACCAGAGTATCGATACCCTCGAGCGACTTGTCGGTCGGAGCTCGATTTGCGCCATAAAGACTGTAGATTGGTAGTCCTGTTGTTTCATCGACTCCGTCAGCTATGGCGGATTGATCCAGTTTGCCTTGAATGCCATGCTCGGGGCTGAAGATCGCTTTGAGTGTTAGTCCACTGGCATCTTTCAGCGTTTTTCCTGTTGGGATACCATCGCGAGTTACTCCGGTTTGATTGGTGATTAGACCGATGTTCGCTCCTTGCAGCTGTTTGAATTGATCTCGCTGTAACACGTCGATTCCGCATAAGACGTTGCTTATCCGATCGCTGCTGTCATCTTTGTTAGCTGCTGTCGTTTCGTTTTTTCTAACTGCGTTTGCAGCGATCGTACCGATAACACCTGCCAGCGGATTGACGGTTCCTTTGCCATCTGGATGCAAGCGCGTACTGAGAAAAATGACGGCTAGTTGCAAGTCGGGATCGATCCACATTGCCGTGCCTGTGAAGCCACCGTGGCCGAATGCCGAACGCGTCATCGTCTCGCCACGATTGGAGGAATAACCAGAGCGTTTATCCCATCCTAAGCCTCGCTTGCCGCGAGGGACTTGATACTCGGCGGTCATAAGTCGAACCGTCTCTGGAGCAAGTATTTTGGTCCCCTGGTACGTACCATTGCCAAGCATCATGCGAGCGTAGATTGCGAGATCTTCAGCCGTACTAAAGAGGCCGGCATGTCCTGCAACACCTCCCATCGCGTACGCTCGAGGATCATGGACTTCGCCTAACATCCAACGTCCCTCTCGCTTCTCGGTCGCAGCAGCGCGTTGGCGTAGCGATTCATTGGGTAGGTATGTGGTCGCTGACATTTTCAGTGGCTTGAAGATCTCTTGCTGTGAAAATTGATTCACATCAAGTCCCGTTTTTCGCTGAATCAATAAGCCGAGAATTTCAAAGCCAACATCGGAATAACGGAAATCCTGACCTGGTGAATAATTCACTTTGAGCTGATAAAGCTTTTGCACCATCTCATCGAGAGTTCCTTGATAGTCGGATAATGCATTGTCGGGAATGAGACCACCTGTGTGTAACAGCAATTGCTCGATCGTGACATTTTCCTTTCCACTATTTCCAAATTCAGGAATATGGTCGCTGACCTTATCTTGTAGCTTCAGCACACCACGTTCCACTAAGATCATGATACTTGTAGCGGTTGCAACAGGCTTAGTGATCGAAGCTAAATCGAAGAGAGTATCTGATTGCATCGGTAGCGGTTGTGGCTCGGCTTGGCGCAAGCCATAAGCGCGATGAAAGACCATTTCGTCTCGATGTAAGATGGCGACGACTGCGCCTGCCATTTCCCCAGCCTGCAAAGATTGGTTAACGACTTGATCGATTGACTCCAGTTTGGATGTCTCGATCGAGGTCGCATCTTCACCAAGGGCAAGTTGCGGAAAGCAACTTGCAAAAATCAAGACGATCCATGTTGCTATCCGAGGTAGGATCACTGGTGAGTTTAAAACTAGAGTATTTCCAATAGAACACCCAAGATTGAAAACCTGCGACATCACCGGTGCCTCATAGAAAGCATTTAGAAAGGCAATTAATTACCGATTCATTCGTCGAGCGATAGCGGCCGCTGGGATCGGTATCACATTGGTCGACGCTACCAAGTCGGTGCGTAGAATATCCGTCGGTCCCTCTTCTCCAGCATCTTCATACTGTTTGTATTGCACGATAAATGCGCCAACTTGCAGATAATTCTCGCTGAATATTGGAGGCCAGAAGTCTTCAGCTCGCGACGCTAATGTTCGCGCTAAATATCGGGTCGCTTTTCCAGAGAACCCGCTGAGTACCATATCTAGGCGACCAAGCGATTCGCGATAGATGTAGAACACCAAGGCGACATCTTCCCCCTTCTTGTTTCCACCGGCATATACCCAAGAGCCATCTTCTTGCTCATAGTAAATTCCAGGCTCAGCAGTTTTGTCGTTTTTGCTTAAGCGAAGCCCGGCCGAGTTGGATGGTGGATGTGGATCGCTTTCACGATAGCGAAGAAAGAATGGAATCTTTCGATCGCGAGCATGTTCGACATTGTCTTCGCTGTGAAAGGGAACAGCACCAAATGTTTCTGCTAGAGTCAATTCAACAACGGGATTGCTCTTGACGCTGCCAACACAAACCAAAGCTTTGTCGCCATCGGTTTGGCAAAATTCCAAATAAGTGTCATCGGCTCGCTGTCGAGCTTCCGGTTCGGGAACTTGGCCTGGGCTCCAAACCAAACTTTGTTTGAGATGTTCCGGATGGGGCGGAAGCCCACGCGAATGCCCCATTGGCTTTGCGGAACCTTGCAAGTGTTTGGAGGTTCCTCCCAAGGTCGAAACGCCATTGAGCACTTCGCCGAGAAGAACTGAGTCAGAGGCTACCACCCATGCCGTTCCTGGCGAATCTTCAGCGTCTTGACGACGAACGCCCACACAAATCTCAAGTCGTTTGCGACGAGCCAAAAGTTCCCAGAAGTGTTCTGGCTTTACGGCGAACAAGGCGCCTGGCAATTGATCAGCGGTTGCATAGCCATGCTCGACCAAGTAATCACATAATCGGGAGAGTGCTTCGATGGGAATATACTTGGCTTCGTTTTTCAGTAGCGCTGCGACTTGATGCCGGTCCAGGCCCGTGTACTCCACGATCGCTTTGATGGTTCCTGGACGCTTGCGCCGATCGGGAGTATGTCCCAACAATTCAGCTAATCGAAATGCATATTGCATAGCATGGCTCGCTTGGTTTGAAATCGACGTGGTAACGAGCGAGGGCTCGCGATGACGCTTGTGGTTTATGGTAACAATTTTACCCTTAAGTGGCATGCGGTCGGGTGATTCTTTTTCGATTATCGCCGGAAAAGCTTCTTTTTCCTTGCGAAAAAAGTCATTCAGACCGAACGCGACCCAGAATATGTAGACGACAATTGTTGCTTGCTTTCGCGAAAGGGAGTGCATGGCCTACAGAAAAGCGTAGGGTGTTTGGGATGGTATGAGCATAAAAAAGCGGACGGCATCTCAAGAGAGTTGCCGTCCGAAAATTGATTCCGGATTTAACGAGGCCATGGCGAAATGAGTCAGTCGGATTTCTTGATGGGAACCGACAAACTGGGGCGCCAATCGCCAATGAATCTTTTAGTTAACTTCGCACAATTAACTGCGCAAAATCCGCTTTGCATGATTTACTTGGCGGCCGTCTTCTTTCCGAATAGTGGATGATCAGGACGCCCCCCACTGCGGATATAAGCGATGAGGTCTAGCACCTCTTCTTGCGTCAACGTATCAATCAGACCACTCGGCATAGGCGACAGAGGTGAAGGTTTCATCTCGGCGATATCTTTGCGTTGGATGTTAGTGAAATTGCCTGGATCGAGCATGTTGGTCATCACGCTTAAGCCGTTGGCATTCATATTGGCAACTCGTCCGACGACGACCGTATCATCCTGCAACAGGAATTGAATCGATTGATATTGATCGCTGACTTCTTTGCTTGGTTCGATGATCGACACCAATAAATCGCGATTCGAAAAACGGCCGCCGGCGCCGGTTAGATCCGGACCTTGTATTCCACCCTGGCCTGCAAAACGATGGCACTTGTAGCACTGTGCTACGGCGAACATTTCGCGTCCTTTTTCAAAGTTGCGAGTCTGTTGATCTTTTTCTGCTGTGTCTGCCAAATCATCAACCTTCCATTCTTTGACGAGGGCTCGTGGCTTGAGATCAACTAGCGGATCGACGGGCTCAGGCAATCGATCGATCCATTTTGCCAGGGCCTTTTTTTGATCTTCCGGTAGATGACTGAGAGCGACGGTTCGAATGTTTGCGATGAAGCCACCGAATGAGGCACCTCCACGAGCGCTCGCAACATCAAAGAACCATTTGAGGTAGCTTTCGCGATCTTCAAGTGTCCAGCCTTCAGTTGCTTCACGCAGGCAGAAGGCATAGTGAATCTGATCATCTTGGGCACTTGCCGTTCGTAGTTGTTTGACAACGCGAGAGATGATGTTGGGGGCTTTGACATACACTAGGAGAGCAGCGAGTTCACGGTTGAGTAAGCTGACCGTGGAAGGGAAGTGGCTATCTAAGTGGTCGGTGACGAGTTTCCGAGC
>JBEGUT010000335.1:0-5284 GCA_041178745.1 Planctomycetota bacterium
AAGTCCGGGCCGCCATTACGCTGAATAGCCGCATTAACCCATTCTAGTTGCTTCAGCGTCTCTTTACCTTCAGCATCTTTCTCCATCGCGAAAATAACTACTGAAGAATCCGTTGCCGCCCCCAATCGGTGAGACAGAATGTCGATCCAAAGTTCATCATCCTTTTTGGCATCGAAGCGATACCAATCAACATCGCGTCGTGGATAAAATTGCCCAATCACTTCGCACGGCGACTGAATCGACTGAGCCGTTTCTGGCTTATCGTTATCAGCCACCTCTCTTGTTAATGCGCCCATCGCCGTACCAATCAACACCGCGTTGGATGGTCCGCTTGGAGAGGCTACGCGGTACTCAATACCATCGATCATCGCTTGAAATGGTTCCAAACGATCGGTGTAACGTAGCGTACCAATTGCATCGCCTGGAATGGGAATACGAACCTTCACTCGCTCAAGTGCAACTCCATTTTGGTTCCACTCCGATGGTTCGCTGCCTGGCAGATTGTGTCCGTAGATCGAGTATTCTTCCTGCGATCCTGGCGTGCCCACCGGTGGAAACACAAAATCGATCGTCGGCAGACTCCCGATGGCAATGCTATAGGAACGATCGGGACCACCGCCATACAGCAGATCATAGGTTTTTATAAAGTACGTCCCGGTTTCAGGAAGTTTAACATCCAAGACCGGATCTTCGTTGATGATACGCTTGCTTTCCGCCAAGACTCGTCCGTTCGCATGAACGAGCGCCACAACTTGAATCACAGGTGAATCGATCTGCGCAGCTTTGCCATGAATCGTCAATCGCTGGCCTTGTGTGCCTTTGAACTGGAACATGTCGATATCGGCCGCCGCCGAAAATTGACCATAGAGCACTGCGGGAATCTGCGGCACATCGGTCGCCTCAGAGGCAATCTTGTTTGGCTCAACCTCTTTGACACCTGATTCAGCAGCCACGCAAAAACTGCGAGGACCAGAGATCCCATACTTGCCGCGACAACGAACCTCATAACGACCTGCAGGCACATTAGCCCCGATCGTTACCTCGAATTGATTCTCGATCGGCTGAGGCCCCTCATCGAATGGAGTCGGTGCACTCATCTTCTGCTTTGCTGTAATCCCATCACTAGAAAAGATCAATTGATTCACATCATCCAGATCGATTCCAGAAATTGTAACTTCAACGGTCTCACCGACACGACCACCAGCAGGGAAAATACCCTCAAGCTGAGTCACAGGAAGCTGAGCAGAAGCCTGCATCCATACCAAGTTGATCAGCAGGCATACACTCGCCACCCAGCGGATGGAAGAACCAAGAAAGTTATTCATGATATTGAGCTTTCCTCCGATGGATCGGCACTACCACAAGCCGACATTACTTAACGAATTGGAACTCCTTGGCATTGATCATCGCCCACAAAATATCCTCCCATGCCTGCTGTTGGTTTTCCGTTCCCGCTAGATGTTGGCGGATCAATTCGAGTTCCTGGGCGGTTGGCTTACGTGCAAAGCCTCGCAGATAAAGCCGATTGGCCTTTGCATCGATACTTGAATCTTTATCTTTCACCAAGTCGCTCGCAACACTCTGACCACTTTGCAATCGATTCTGCAACTCGCCGGAGTTCAATAAATGAAGTGACTGGGCAAGATTCGCCTCAGGCGATCGCTCACACTCGCAAGCGCTCTCCGACTCCGGCTTACCGAACACTTGCAAGAAGTAATTATTGAAACCGTTGTCGGGCAACTGAACCGCCGTCATCTCAGGTGGCACACCATTGAAATTCGCATTTAAACCAATGAACGAGTTGATGGTGTCGTAAAGCACTTCGGCATTGAGTCGGCGAGGATAGAAGCTTGAAAAATTCTGTCGATCCGCGACATTGAACTCTGTTGGCTCTGAACTCAACTGGTAGATGCTCGATTTGCAAATCGTACGCACCAGATTCTTCATATCGTACCGACTATCGACGAAGTGCTTCGCTAAAGCGTCGAGCAATTCGGGATTGGAAGGAGGATTGGTTACTCGCAGGTCATCTTCCGGATCGACAATGCCACGTCCAAAAAAATGTTTCCAATAACGATTGACCAAAGTCTTGGCAAAGAACGGATTGGAGGGCTCTACCATCCAGTCGACCAAACGATGACGTGCATCTTCATAGGCAGGCAGATCTATCGGCTCGGCGCCAAGTCCCGCCGGCTTCACTTTCGCTTTCGAACGTGGGTTCGATGCTTCTGGCTTATTTCCTTTTAGGAACACCATGTCCGGCATATTGGGCTGCGGATTAAAGCGACTCGCCTTGAGTCCCACTTGCGAGAAGAACGCTTCGAACTGATAGTAATCCTGCTGACTCCAGCGTTCGAAAGGATGATGATGGCATTTCGCACATGCCAAACGTGTTCCTAAAAAGAGTTGTCCGACATCTTCCAACTGCTGCGTCGAGGTCCCCACTTCGCGATACCAAGCGGTCGGTGGATGTGTCTCCACATCACCAGTCGCGGTGATGATGCTGCGAACAAATTCATCGTAAGGAAGATTAGCATCCAGCGAATCACGAATCCAAGCGTGGAAACGATAGGTGTAGGGAATGTCGTTGTTGTTACGACGTTTATTGCGTAACACAGCCGACCATTTATTGGCAAAGTATTCTGCATAGCCGGGACTATCGACGAGTCGGTCGACCAACGAATCGCGTTTGGCAGGATTGGTATCTTGTAGGAAAGCGCTCACTTCCTCTTCCGTGGGCATTCGACCCGTGATATCCAGTGTCGCGCGGCGAATGAAGGTTGCATCGTCGCATAGCGGCGAAGGTGGAATACCGAGCACTTTCAAACGATTGAAAGCGAGGTTATCTACAAAGCTTTTTTCCGGTGGTGTATTCGTTACCGGTAAGCCTTGAGGCACTTCGCCTCGAAACACCGCTACTTCACCTTGAAAACGTACCATCACGGCCGTCTCACCGGGCGTCTTGGTCACGCTGACAAGGCCACTATCACGAACGCTTGCCATCTCAGGTTGGTTCGCCTCATAGGAAGCCAATCGCGTTACATCGCGTTTCGTTCCATCGCTGTAATGTCCGATCACCGACAATTGCTGCGATGCATTGAAGTGCAAACGTCGAACGGATGGAATCACTTCGATTTTCTGTAAGACCGCATCGGACTCACTCCCCATCGGCATACCTTGGCGAATCCAACTTGCGATCAAGTCCCACTCGTAAGTGCCTGGCTCCATCCGCTTGCCACCTCCATGTGGTAATTGATTCGCAGGCTTTAGTAACAGCAGACTAAATTCTGGTTCAGCGGGAAACACGCGACGGCCAAGCGATTCATGCACGATGAACTCATAATCCTCTTCGGGATAAAAACCGAGCAATGAAAGTTTAAATCCGTTCTGTCCATCGGACTTTCCATGACATCCACCTGCGTTGCAGCCCAAGCGAGTGAAGATTGGGACGACTTCATTAACGAAGTTCACTGGCAATTCTTCAGTGCAACTCTTCGACTTAAGCGTGATCGAGACGCTCTTTTGATTTTCGCTCGTTGCCGTGATTGTCGCTTCACCATCGCTCAGCGGTGTGACCAGACCATCGGCTCCAACTTGCAATACTTCTGGTTTATCGACCGTATATCGCACCGCATGCGTCACATCGCGACGTTGGCCCGAAGAATAGACTCCAGTCACCACAAGTTGCTTGCGAGCGTTTCGTCCTTCAAGCGTATCGATGCCACCTGTTTCAAATTCGACGCTAAGCAAATCACCCGCTGGCCCCAGTCCCGGAAAATCGGCTCCGCTCGCATTGCCTGAGGCAATCCCCAGTGAAAAGCAGACGAGCAACATCACGCATCGAATGAGTCGAGTGTTCAAGGCTTTCATCACTTAGGTTTCCTAATTACCAAAAGTTTACCAGAAGACACCATCTCAGCGTGCGTTGTCCGGCAACGTCAACAGCCTTGCAATGCCATCTCCGCTAGACAACAACACGCTAGTACCTTTTGCATCGTAACCGGCATAGTTACCGATGCGGCCCACGCGATTTTCCCAAATCAAATTCCCACTCGCCGTATCCCACACGCGCACCTGCCCCGCGTACCCGTACGAGAGGATCCGTGTGCCCGTTGGATTGAAAGCGACACAATGAATATAATCCTTATGACCTTCCAGTGTCCGCTGAATCGATCCGGTGATCATATCCATCAAGTACACTTTGCGATCCGCTCCTGCGGTTGCGATTAACTGGCCATTGGGATGAATGGCCACAGAATACATCGTACCATCCAGCGTCGCGAGTTGCTTCAATTGCCGTCCGCCGACGATGTCCCACAACCGAACCGTTTTATCAGCCCCCGATGTGATCGCAAATGATTCATCGGGGCTCAGGGTTACCGCATGCACCGCGCCTTGGTGACCACTCATTTGAAATCGTTGATTGCCAGTTGTATTGTCCCAAACCCGTACATTTTGGTCGGTTCCGCAGGAGACAACTGTGCTACCGTCGCGACTGATGGCGATTCCATAAACCGCCCCACCTTGATTGAATTGACGCAGTGAAGTGGGAGAGGCATAAGCCCAAATCGACATTTGACCTGAACCATGAACTGTTCGCACCCAACGGTTATCTGCTGAGAAAACCAACGCTGCGATGGGCGATTCGGCAACGATCTGCTGATGCAACTTTAGTTCGCCTGCCATGGGATTGGGAGGCGTATCGAGCGGTGGTCCATACACGCGGAGTTGTCGATCCTCGGTCGTTACCGCCAGCTTTTGATTATCGACACTCCAGGCTACTGCGATCACCGGTGAAGCCGCTTCTAAAGTCTGCAGCAGATCACCATTACCGGCATTCCAAAGATAGATCTTGCCATCCGCTCCACCGACCGCCACCCGCTGGTTATCACCTCGAACCGCAACGGCGCGAATCGCGGCGGCACATCCAGCAAACTCCCGAGTAACTTGCCCGGACCCCGGATCGACCTGAATCACTTTGCCATCTTTCCAGCCCGTTATCAATTGCGCTCCGACCATCGTCATACAGGCGACTTCACTCGTATGACCTGCAAGCGCGCGGGCCGATGAACGCTTGAGAATCCGAACCGACTTATCGCTCGAAGCAGTCGCTAACATACCGGCCGTATTGAGCCAAGCGACGGAGGACCAACCTGCAACATTGCCAGAAAATCTTTCCAGTAGCCGGCCCGAGTCCGCAGCGTACAACCGCACGCTTCCATCCTCCGCTGCTGTTGCAAGGGTCAAACTATCGGGAGACCAACTGACCGCTGCCAGTGGAGCG
>JBEGUT010000336.1:0-5253 GCA_041178745.1 Planctomycetota bacterium
TATCTCAGCAGTAACTTGCATTAGCAGTTTGCGAAGCACTTGCCCCAAACTATACAAGTCCAAACGCTCATCCAGTTCCCGATCCTGACTAACCTCTGGGGCGCCCACGATGTCCGCTGTACAGCAAACACACTTCCCTCATAACATATTAACCGTCAAGGGCGACAACGCCAAACCGGGACTAAGCGCCCCTTTCTCATTTTGCACAAAAATCCAGTAATTTCGGCATTAAAGGGGGCGGGTTACCCTTGCGAGCCAGAAATGGACTTTTGCGGATTGAACCAAGGCGGGGGCTAGAGATCATTGCCAGAGCGAGCAAAAAGGGGCTGGATTTTATGAGAAAACATGGACCCTGGACCATTCGTGAATCACAGCTGGTTTATCGCGATCCCTGGATTACATTGCAAGTGGATCAGGTGCTACGGCCCGATGGAAAGCCAGGAACCTACTGCACTGTCGAACTCAAGCCAGGAGTCTGCGTTGTCGCTCTCGATGAAGATGACTACGTCTATCTCACTCAAGAATTCCATTACGCCGTTGGACGTGTAACTATCGAGGGGGTGAGCGGTGGTATTGAAGAAGCAGAGGGAGCACTTCAAACCGCCATACGGGAACTGAACGAGGAACTTGGAATCAGCGCAAATAATTTCTTACAACTTGGCAGTGTCGATCCCTTCACCGCTGCGATTCGCTCACCTACCGCGCTTTTTGTCGCTACCGAATTATCCTTCGGTCAAGCAACTTGCGAAGGGACGGAGATTATCGATATGGTCAAGATGCCACTACAAGAAGCCATTGAAATGGTCGAAAGCAGCATCATCACTCACTCCCCAACCTGCGTGCTCTTATACAAGATTGCTAAATGGAGAAAAGTGTTTTCGTAACGGCAACTAGCAATCTCCACACAGCAAAGGAATCAGTTGGCAACAAGCGAATCGATTCCTTGGCGATGGCGAAGGAATCGACAAAATCACACGCGACTTTCACAGAAGCGAACCGCTTCCAGCACGCGCCGGGTCGCTTGAGATTTGTTGAGTACATAGAAGTGAATGCCAGGTACCCCGCGGTCAAGCAATTCACTAACCTGCTGCTGAGCAAACTCGACGCCTACTTCGAATTGCCACTGCTCATCAGATCTTTCGCCTAGGCGATCGACGAAGGATTGCGGCAGTTTTGCTTTACAGAGAGACGTAATACGCTGAATTTGGGCTAAGTTGGTTACCGGCAAAATGCCAGGAACAATCGGAACCTGAATCCCGTTATTGCGGCAATCCTCTTCGAAACGGAAGAAGTCGCTATTGTCATAAAACAACTGTGTGACAACGATGTCTGCTCCAGCATCCACCTTGCGTTTTAGATTCTTTAAATCTGTCACAGCATCAACGGCCTCTTGATGGACTTCAGGATAGCCGGCAACTGCAATGCCCAGTTCGGGAAATTCTTTCCTAATCAACGCCACCAATTCATTCGCGTAGCTCAAGCCCCCTTCGACTGCTCTGAATTCCGTTTCTCCCTTGGGTGGATCACCTCTTAGGGCAACGATATGAGTGACCATCGCTTGTTTGGCTGCACGCAAGTAATCACGCAGTTGATCGACGGTTGACCCCACACAGGTGAGATGACTGGCCACGGGAACGTTGTGCTTCTTGGCGACCGCTTCGACGACTTGGAGAGTTCGATCGCGAGTCGAACCGCCAGCACCGTAAGTACAAGTAAAG
This sequence comes from Planctomycetota bacterium, assembly GCA_041178745.1. Classification (GTDB taxonomy): domain Bacteria; phylum Planctomycetota; class Planctomycetia; order Pirellulales; family Pirellulaceae; genus JAFLCP01. The sequence continues at coordinate 1,719 of JBEGUT010000336.1, forward strand.
AAATCAGGCTCAAACGCCATCAACTCATCGACCGTCTCCAATAGAGACGCCATTCCGGCATCGCTTTTGGGTGGGAACAATTCAAACGATAAGCCGCGTTTGGAACCGCTGAAATATTGCGAAAGACTCATATGTGTCGATTATCCGAAAGAGGATCCATTCTTCCTACCGGCAGCCGGTCTACTAGAGATTTCATTCATCCGTTCAACCGCATGAACGGATGGTATATATTCACGCTTAAAACCCCCTATTTGTCAAGCAGCCAGCACTCTTTTGTGGAGCGAAGCTCCTCTTTTTCGGTCTCTTTGGCGGTCGAAACCCTGTTTCCGGAACCCAAAACCCGATCATAGGGCTCTGGGATCGCCGAGTCCTTGCATCGAAGCGACCGAATAATCTGCATCGAACGATGCTCCATCGACACGATCCGAAGGTCGTCTTGTCTCTTAAAGCGATAGCAGGTCGGGAAAGCGATCGCGTTCTTCCTGCGTCAGTCGGTACATGTCGTGAATCAACTGAATATCACAAGGTCGCTGTTTGACTTGACGGCGACTGAACATTCTCGCTTGAGTCGCTACCATCACTTCAGGCGGGAGCGTAGCGACCTGGCCAAACAATCTCGCGTAGTTTACGAAGCTCGGAACGTTGCTGGTAACAAAACCGTACATCATGCTGCACGCTCCGATGACCTTACCAGTGAAGATCCCAGTATTAATCGCAGTCTTAGAATAATTACCCATGACGCAACCAAGAAATTGCATGCCGGTCGTCGCTTTACCTGCTGGGTACTCCATGTTGACGGTGCCGTACGTGTTTTTAAGGTCGCTGTTGCAAGTCCCAGCACCGAGATTGATCCAACTGCCAAGGTAACTATGGCCGAGAAAGCCATGATGTTGTTTGTTGGTGTAAGGCTCTACGATCGAAGCCTCAACCTCTCCACCAATCTTTGTCGTATGGCCAAGAGAGACTGCATCTTTAATCGCTGCATGCTCCAAAATACGACACTTGGGGCCAAGATAAACTGGGCCGCGCAGTAACGTATAGGGGCCAACCTGAGCATCTCGGTCGATCACGATCGGTCCCAGCCTCGTATCAACCGATAGATAGTCACCAAGCTTCGCTCCACTAGCGACGAAAACACCATCTTTTAACTGCTCATAATCGCCCAAGCGGAGTCGATACTGAAGATTGGACGCAAGTAGAACCATATGATGAGCAATCACTTCGTGAGGCCAGCGGATCAGTTCCAACTTCGTATCTAAAGTTGGTAGCTGTCGGGCAGACTGCAACAGTTGCGAAATCCCTTCGTGACCTGACTGCTTTAGCTGTTGTAAAGTCCAGGGAGGATTTATGATCGCGGCGATCTGCTCACCGTAATACACGACACCGCTAGTCCCCGATCCCGCGCCACTCGATCGCATTTCTGTCAAGAGAAACTTTAAGCTGTCTGCATACTCCATCGCCGGCAGAACTCTGGCGTTGATCAGAAGCATCGGAGACTGTTTCAAATCAAGTTCCGAGTTATTTAGGCTTGCGAGCTGAGGATAATCGGCTTCCTGGATCGCTTGCAAATAGGGTCGCGTGATACCAAGGAGCGATGGTGTTCGCACGGAAGAGGTCGCCGTCGGTACGATCGACGCTAGGTAGTTCATGACGTCCAGTAACTGGAAGCCTCCGCAGTTGACTGTGCACGCCAGCCGCCCAACCGTGATCGGGGCCAATGCATCCACAGCAGCATCTTCGAAGATGACGATCATAGGAGGTTTCCTACCAATAATCTTACAGCACTATAGTCTTGTAGCACTAACACGGGAGCACTTCTTGCGCCGTGTACTATCGCGAGAGGTTTCCCTCAAGATTGTATCGAGCCGGAGAGGCCGAAGTCGATGGATCTTATCGAGTCACGCTTTGAATCAGGTTATTTTCCGATTGTTCATGCTCAGCCCAGTCGTTGCAAAGTTTTCGGATTGCCCCTTCTTGTTTGCTGATACCATCGGATAGCAGTCCTTGAAAGCCGGCAAGCTCCAACGATTCACAGATCTCGCTGGCGAGCATGTACAGCGACTTATGTTGGCCGCGAGCGCAAGCTACTTCGCTATCGTAAACTGCGCCGTGACCTGTGGGAGTTTGCAAGTAACCGTAGGTTTCTTCTAACAGGAATTGCTTTGCCATCTCCTTTGTTATTTGACGAGCGAGATTTAATATCTCTTGAGCTTCTACTGGATCGCTTGCCGACTCACCATTCCCTCGAGCTAGCGTCCTATGCTGTAATTGATTGTAAGTCTTCCAATAGTCCGTATTGAAATCCTTCACTTCTTGGAGGAACGCTGCGTTGATTGCCCAGGTTCTCGCAGTTGTCATGTTTTTGTAGGTTACCTAGAGTGGTGTTGGGATGTTTTGGGCACAAACTAGAACGCCGAGATGTTGAATTCTACGCCTCCCAAGGGATATCTACCACAAGTCTTGGTTGTAGAGTTTTTTAGTATCGTACGATACACCAGAGAGCTCGGACTCCATCTTTCCATCCGATTTTTTTACCTTGATCCCAAGAGCGGCGGTGGAATCGAATGGGGCGTTCGTAGAATCGAATTTTTTGACGGGCTAAGCGAACCGTCACTTCGATTTCAAATCCAAATCGATCCTCTTTTAAATTTGGCACCAGGTCTTGGATCAGTTTTCTGGGGAAGAGTTTGTAGCAGGTTTCGACATCGGATAGGTAAAGGCCGGTTTTGATACTTGTTAGGAAGCTGATGAAGCGATTGACTGCATAATGCCAGAGTGGCGCGACAGGGCGGTCTTGATGTCCGTAGCGTGTTCCGTAAACCACGTCCGCTTCGCCTTCAATAATCGGCTGGATCAAATATCGAAAATCTTGCGGATCGTATTCCATATCGGCATCTTGGATAACAACGATGTCACCCTTGGCATGCTGAAATCCAGTTTTAAGTGCTGCACCCTTGCCGCGATTCTTTTCGTGCAGAATGATCCGAATATCACTCTGCTGTTCTAAACTCTTCAGCTTCTCTCGGGTTCCATCGCGACTGCCGTCATCGACCAGAACGATTTCGATTGGCAAGCCGGAACTTCGCACTCTTTCGATCACGCTCTCAATCGTATTAACTTCATTGAAAACAGGAATGACAACGGACAAAAGAAAGTTTTCTGGAAGTTGAAAGATACCGAGTCTTCGCGCGGTATCTTGTCCGAGCCACTTTGTCGCAGGATGAATGCTCAAGCGATGGTTGTCATCGCGATTTTCTGATTCAGACTCTTGTGGAATCGGAATCGAGAACGGCTGTTGTGAGTCTGTGGATTTCATTTCAACTGCTTTCTACAACTCGTTCTAACAGCTGTGCGATAGAGTTTATCCATGTCTTTGTCAAGCATGCAAACCGGTATTTTAGAGGGTTGCGGCAATGTGGAAAATATGTCAGTAACATGCTTGACTTTTCATTCAAGCTTGTCACAATCCCCGCATCACTCATCTTTGATTTGCAGCCTTTGCTAAAGATAACTCACGGATGGCCTGTGGGCTACG
>JBEGUT010000337.1:0-5253 GCA_041178745.1 Planctomycetota bacterium
GCTGCGAGTTACCAAAGATTGATTGACTGCTTGATTGACTGATTGATTGACAGCGCGTGGGTTCGAATTTTCTGTCTCAACAGCCTGTATAGGTAATTCACCCGTTGCTGCTTCGGATTGGGACTTAAAGTCTGCGAACCCCGCCCCATCGACCAACATTCCGGCATTGCTAGGCGAAAGAGGCATCTTCAAAACTTCATCACCATTGCGATTGAATAGGTAAACCCATCCTATCAATTTCGCTTGATACTCTGGGTAGGTCGTCCAATTCTCGATATCCGCAGTGATGATGTAATCGGCCGAATCATTCAAAAATGGAGCAATTGCCTCGTCCACCGTCTCGGGACGGGGGTTTGAGATATTGCTAAACGAAAACCAGCTTTCGCTATTCAAAACTCGAAGATTGCGACGTCCTAACCACTTCTTTAAATGACTCGTTACCATTCCCTGGTAATCATCGACAACATTCGCGATGACAACCGTAGGTCGCCCCTCAGCCAAAGGCGCTTTTATACTCATTTCCAAAGCAACATACTGGGCTGCGCGAAGTGCGAGATTACTCCGGATTTGAGTATCATCACTGCTGAGGTAGTTCAGTCCGGTGACATTCGTTTCATAATTCACCAAACCCAAAAACGCCGTAAAAATACCAACGATAACTAACCAAGCTTTCGGTGAAAAAAACATTGCTCTGCTCACTCTTTATAACGGGGGGGATATTACTGAAGTCCCGCAGGCCCCAGCCTCTACCTAACGTTATAAGAAGCAACATCACGTGACATTACACTCGGCAAGGTTCGAAATTTTTTTGAAGCTTTCCGTTAGTTTGCCTACCCAATAACAGACCTAAACCCACTATCCAGAGTAGGACAATTCCCCCTCGTAGATCCCACGCAGGATCTACAAGCTTTATTGAACCAAAGAGCAATGATGCCGCTTAGCGTTCGGCATGATGGATTCCACTGCAAGTACGGAAGAAAACGCAACTAAGCTAGGAAAACCGAGAAACTTCGGCTACCCGACTAGAAGCCAGCAATCCAGCTAACCCGAAACGGTCTGGCCCGTTTATACCGCTGGGTTTCTGGATCACAGGCTTGCTGTACGATTACTTGTCGCGGTTAATTTTTCGTAGCCCGAGCCTGGGCCATAAGAAGTTCCTTAAAGTAATTGAGAATGTCCTCTTGAGATGATTTTCCAGTACCCGGCTGAAAGTCGGGAAGTTGAACGTTGACCTTTTGATTCCTGCTCATCTCCAAGGCTACCTGCTTGATCGCCTCAAGCCCCGAATCGCCCGTATCCTTCAACCGATCGAATATACCCTTCCAAAGCGTTTCCTGTTGCTGGAGCATCGCTGCGATTTGGGCAGGAGTCTGCGACTGAGCTTGTTGTAACACCTGCAGCATTTGCTTCAGATCGGCTTCTCTTTCTGCAGCATGCTTTATGGAATGTCCATTTTTGGCCAGCTCATACTCGGCGGCAGCCCGAAGTTGCTCGGGAGATGCATTCCATTTCATTTCATCATCCGTCTTGGGACGGTTTTTTGCTTGATGCTCAGCTAATTTCAGTTTCTGCTCTGCGTCATGACGCTCCTTTTCCATATGTAGACGATGCATCGACTCGAGATTCTCTCTCTGTATCTCCGCTGCACCTCGTATTCCCTCGAGCTTGCGATCTTGCTCGCGATCTAAAATATATTGATTATAGTTTGTGTCGTTCTTTCGAATTTCAAGATCCGTAGTGGCCTTGTCTTTACGAATCTTTTCGGCCAGCTCATGGCGCTCTCGTTGAATCTGAATCGACACCTCATGCTGGGTTAAAATTGAAGTGCGATCTGCATTTTCCTTAAGCGCTCGATTGGCGAGGGAATCCTCCAGTTGCTTTCGCATCAATTTCGATTGCTCGGCATAGGCTTCTTGGCGTTGTTTGAGCTGCTCGTTGCTGATCGCTCCCTGATGCTTAAGCAACTTTAAGTAGTAGCTGTGTTTTAGATCCGCAAGCTCCTCGGAACGCGCTATCTCAACAGTCGCCAGCAAATGGTTCCGTAGCTGCGTTTCATCCTCCAGCTGTCGTGCTCGTTTTCGATCATCATCCTCGACTCTTTCCTTAGCCTTCTTCCGACTTTCTTTAAATCGCTCGACAGCTCGATCAATCCCTTCTTGAACTTGTAAGCGTTGAGCGATCGACTTGCTCTTGATTTCGTTTTTTCTTGCCTCCAATCGAGCAGCCATATCGACCTCGTCGATACTCTTATCAAATTCAAGCTCCCCGATTTCACGCTCTAATTCATAAACATCCTTGTCGATCTCGTACTTGCGTCGCTCATACTCTTTCGCTTCCTGCAAATTTTCTAATTCCGTTTCACGTTGCCGTTTCTTGTCGATCAGCTCACTTACAGATTTGCTCGAAAAGACGGGAGTCATCACATTGGTCACCGATAGCCCAAAGGTTTCAGCGGTTCGACTAAGAGTTCTCTCGATTTCATCGGTAAAACGCTGCGACAACTCGGAACTTCCCGGAATCAGCTCCGCACTACTTGAATTGCGCAGGAATGTCTTAACCGCCTCCGATACCGAGTCTCGTAACGCATCCTCTAGGTCGTTGGTCGTAACAACATCTTTGGTTTGGAAGAAGTGATGAGAAAATCGATCGACGTTTCCAATTTCGACCTGATAATTACACAGAACATGGAATACATGACCGTCGGCTGACCTTCCATCTGGAATAATAGCGACCAGAGAGATAAGGCCATTTCTGGCTAAGTAAACCTGAGTGGTGGTTTTCTTGGATAGAAAGGGGAGAAAACGCTGCCAGAAACTCTTTAAATCCTGCTTGCCAACGGTCTTGCCTTGAATCTTTCCATCGACCACCAAGGTTCCCGTCTGGTGTGGAGGTACGATAAAAGAACTTCCTCCCAAATGTCGATCGTACAACCGGACAGCTACTTCGCTCAAACGCGGCTTCCATTCGTTACCAACGATTTGCGGATTAAAGCCACTTTCACTCATGATTATTTGACCTCAGTGTATTTAAAAAACTAATTATGATTCACTAATGTGTGCGCGCCCAATTCTAAACCATTAACAACATCAAGACAAATCGCCTGGCAGCAAACCTTACTTGCCTGTTTTAGGGGCGTTATAATCATCGAGTAACCAAACCGCGATGATCATCGCTCCTTTCCCGGTGGATAGTTGTTTTCACCCATCGCCGCTAGAGACCGAAGGTGCCTCTGATGCTCCTCAAGCCCTTCTGCGGCCAATGCCATTTTCAATTTCTTTTTTCGGATTTTAGCCTCCGCTTGAGCCATTTGTTCCTCGAACTCCCGTCGACGTTTGGCGAGTTGGTCTGCTTCCTCCTTCCCCTTTTGCTCTCGCACTTTCTGCGAAATAATACCCTGATTCTCAAGTTGCCTTAAACGCAACGCATGCGAAAGCTCTTCCAATTCCAACGAACGCTCCAGTTCGACTTTTTTGAGCAAATAGTCTCGTAATCTCGCGTTATCTTCTAGTTGATTTTTGCGATTCCTCTCTTCATCCAATCGTGCAGCTTGCAACTTCCGAACACCTTCTCGGCATGTCTCAAGTGCCTGCAGGACAGCGGTAGCGATCTTAAGATTATTAGCAATTCCTTTCGCTCTGATCTCATTGAGCCGACCCTGCAATCTGACTAGGTTATCTTCGTGTGCAACAATCTTGTCGAAATCAAAGTCTTGAATCTCGCGCTGTAATTCATACGCAAGCACCTCGAGATTATGCTTATCGCGTTCGTATCTCTGCACTTCTTCAAGATTCGCTAAGTCGCTCTCTCGCTTCCTTCGCTTATCCATTAATTCTTCCACGCTGTCGCTCGAAAATTCCGGTACAGAGATATGGGTTAGTTTGACTCCTAACTCATTCCCAACAGGATCAACTTGAGTCTTGATTTCGTCCGTAAATCTTAGTAGCAGTTCATTACCGGCGGTAGCCAAATCGGAGCTAGGAACCGCACGGACAAATTCCTTTATAGCTTTCGTAAAAACACTTCGCAGGGCGCATTTCAGATGCTCGGCAGTCACTACATCAGTTGCCTGAAAAAAACGATGACAAAACACTTCGAAATTTTCGATTTCCACGTGGTAATTGTAGGCAACAAAGAACTTATCGCCGCTGGCTGACATCCCATCGGCTAACGTTGCCTGCAAGGGAATAAGACCGCTTCTTGCCAAGTACAACTGGCTTTCATTCTTTCCGGCAAACAATGGAAGATATTTTTTCCAGAAACTTTCCAGGTTCACTCTACCCTGGGTGATCGCTTGGATTTTCCCTCCCGAAAAAACAATTCCAACTTGGGTTGTAGGAAGCTGAAGGGAATTCCCTGACAGGCAATTGCTTCGCACTCGCACAGCAACTTGATCGCTGCTCGGCATCCACTCACCATCGATTATTTTTATTTGCGAGCTCTCTTGCTGATTCACTCTGTCGCTCCCTTATCAGTCATTTTTTATCAGCTGCATTCGACTAGCAACGGTTGGTATTAGGATTCAATTAAACCTTTTCTTACAGTTTTGGCACGATTGCTAATTCTATTGCGACGCTTCAACCGCTGCGTTCATCTCGCTTTGTTTTGGACACCAAAGAATCCTCAATGCAAAACCCAAAGGTATCCGACTCCATTGTGCTCAAGTGATGGCGTCTTGCAAAAATCCTCATCGCGGATTCGACAACCTTAGCTGAGAAGCCTGTCTTTTCAGCGATCGCACGGACACTAAGACTTTGTCGAAGCGGAAGCTGCTCTTCGAGCCATGCCATCGTTTGCTGAAATTCCTCGTCGATAGCATGGGTTCGAAAGAAATGTTCCATCGAGTATGCGAAATGATCGGCTTTCGCAAATCCAGTTCGATGTTTCACTGGATCGTGGATCAACAAACTTCGTCCACCATCTCGCCAAGCTACTCCAGGATTTTCGATAAACATCCAGGCATCGTCGTCGAACCCTTGGGAGCTTACTAAAACGAAGAAGCGATGAGAGTCATCGTTTTTATTTTTTTGCGAGTCGGTGAATCGCTCTTCCATCTGGCGGAAAGCATCCTCGATCTCACCTTTTGCCATCGGCGAAAGATGGGACGGTTCCATATAAAGAATCACGAGTTGTCCGAGTATCTGAGCGCGATGACGCCAGTCCGCCTGAACCACGTCCATCACTTCCGTCCAAAAACCAACTTCGACAGGTTTAGCAAGAAACGGACGATCCTGTTCGCGGTCTTTTTTTGTACCA
>JBEGUT010000338.1:0-5245 GCA_041178745.1 Planctomycetota bacterium
GCTGGCGATTCGATCGAGGTTCGGTGTTTCTAACAGCTTTGCTGGATGACCGTAGGCGCTGAGGGCTTGAAAAGCGTGATCGTCCGTGAAAATAAAAAGAATGTTCGGGCGTTTGGGTTTTGCAGGTTGATCTGCTCTCAAAACAACGGCTGGCGATGACAGCGAGAAAAATAATAGGCAAAGCCACAAACAACTATAGAGCCAATTCGTCTTTGCATCGACTCTACCCGACGGGGTGCATGCCGAGTTCGCGACCGAAGTGCTTGGATGAGACGAGGACTTTGTGCATTGGTATACGGTCTTCATTGCCAAACTTTGCTTGTTCTAAAGAAGAATAGTCGTCGAGACGCTGACCCTGAGATCCTACTAAAATCTGCATTCCTATCGTACCCCGTAAGTAGGTGTGTTGCATCTAGGTTCCTCCCGATTTGCCTGGAACACACGTTGCCAGAAAGCGGGAATTGACTACAATCGACCTCTCTTGCAGGGGAAGATCCCCCCAAAAATGTTTTTTTCGGAAAACATCAATGGGGAGTGGCGCCTTTACAGGACGGGGCGTAGCGCAGCCTGGATTAGCGCGCCACCTTGGGGTGGTGGAGGTCGCACGTTCGAATCGTGTCGCCCCGATTTGACCAGAAAGAAAGCCGTTGGACCCTTAAGGTCCTGCGGCTTTTTTGGTTTAGTGCATCCCTCAATGCACTGCACTTGGTGGAAGTTGTGCATTGGGAAGTTGTGCATTGAATGGAATGCGGGATTCAATGCACGTAGCTTTCCCGAGTGAGTCCAGTTCAATCAGTCGTAATAAAGCGATACTTGTTTAAAGAGTTGCCCATCGAACAAACCGAGGTCGCTGATCTTCAATTCGGGAATCACCAGCAACGCAAGGAAAGAAAGAGTCATGAAGGGTGCTTGCAACGGGCTACCGAGTTGCTGAACTCGATGAGTTAACCGAGCGAACTCTTCAGCCACCTGTTCTGCATAGCGATCGCTCATCAGGCCAGCGATGGGCAATGGCAAAACGGCGTCGGCTTGTCCCGGGCTGACAACGGCAATGCCTCCTTTTTTAGCGATGACTAAGTTAACAACTTGGGCAAGCGACTCATCGGAGCATCCGACGGCGACTATGTTGTGGCAGTCATGCGCGATGCTCGATGCAATCGCACCGCATTGCAGGCCGATACCGCGTACGAAGCCAACCGCTGGCAGCGTATCCCGATAGCGATTGACGACTGCTATCTTGAGTATATCTCGCGAGGGATCGGCGATGATCCATTCGCGATCCCTCAAGGGTCGTTCTTGGGAACTCCCCGTAATCAAGCTGCCATCCCGCGCTTCGATGACGCGGACTGAACCGTCCTGCCAGCGCACGGCAAAAGAATCCTGAGACTTCCTTGATGTCTCGAATCGATTCAAGCAAGGGGCGTTCGTCTTGGGTAGCAAGGATACCCCTTTCTGCGCGACCAATTCGCCGTTGATCCAAGTTTCCAGAACCTGGAACTCAGTTAAGTCGTCTAATCGAACAAAGTCAGCAGCATCGCCAACTCTGAGCATCCCGCATGTTAGCCCATAATGCTGAACAGGATTAATACATGCAGCTTGGAGAACATGGAATAACGGAACCCCGTAAGCAACCGCGCGAGCGCACAGTTGATTGATGTGGCCCTTAAGTAAATCATAAGGATGCTTGTCGTCGCTACAAAGCATGCAACTTCTGGGATGAGATGTCAGCATCGGCCAGAGTGCTTCGAAATTTTTTGCAGCTGAACCTTCGCGTATAAGTATCTTAAGTCCCAGTTTTTCCTTCTCGAGTGCTTCTTCTAATTCAAAGCATTCATGATCTGTCTGGATTCCTGCCGCAATATAAGTTTCCAAATCTTTTCCACGAAGACCAGGCGCATGGCCGTCTATCATTTTGCCAAAGTCCTGGGCGATGGATAGTTTTCGAATCGTTTCCGCATCTCCGCAAATGACGTCCGGATAATTCATGACTTCAGAGAGGTACAGCAATGATTTATCATGGCAAAGTTGCTCAACGGCCGCTGAATCGATCGTTGCACCCGCTGACTCAAAGCGAGTTGCAGGAACGCAAGAAGGGATACCATAGTGGATTTTCAGGGGAGTCTGATTTGCCATCCTCTGCATATATCGAATGCCTTCGACGCCAAGGACATTGGCAATTTCATGAGGATCCGAAACCGTACCAATGGTGCCGTGGATTACAGCGATACGCGCAAATTCTTGCGGAGAAAGAAGTGAACTTTCGATGTGAATGTGTGCGTCGATAAAGCCTGGAGCTAGAAAGCTCTTTTCGTTCATCGTGCTATCTTCACGAATTGAAACAATCTTACCCCCGACAACATTGATTACACCAGGATAGATTCGTTTGTTTACAACATCGACAATTTGGCCATGATGAGACGTATGTGTTGACATGCAGTTGCTTATCGGGAAAGTGCTAATCAAAAGGTGCTTGTTAGAGGGTTATGCTTACACCCGTCGTAGCGATGTCGATAAATCAAATCCAGAAGTAAATTCGTTGAATTGGTCTTGTAAAGTCAGTCTAAAAATAGTTATGGGATTGGCGAGAATAAGGGAAAATGGTTACTCCGCTTACAGTTGTAATTTTTCAGCAGGTGGAATGAGCACCGCTGCGAAAATACCGAGTCCGTAAATCAGTGCGCAGATAGTGCCAACTTGCGGATAGTTTCCGCCGAGGCTTGTGAAGAGAAATCCCGCGAGTAGTACACCAGCTGCGGTCGCAAATCGGCCTGAGTTGTAGGCAAGTCCGCTTCCAGTTGCCCTAACATCGGTCGGAAATAACTCCGGAAGAAAAACGGCGAGCCAGCCGAAGAAGAGTGTTGCGACTAGCCCTTGCGCAAAAACGATCACATGGAAGAGCGACTGCAGAGGAGCGGTCGCTTGAAACATGGCGACAGTCAGGGCAACTGAGCCCAGGCTGATCAAGAAATAGCTTCGTTGCCTTCCCAAAACAACGGCGAGCTGCGCACCAAGAAAACTACCGATGGTTGCACCAAGAGCCCACCATCCCTGAGTGGTCGCTTTATAGTCGGCCATGTCGGGCCCCGCTACTTTGTCGGCCCAAGGGATCATCCATTTACTTGCCGACCAAGCACCGATCATCGGAATGGAACTGATAACGATCGCAAGCAAAGTTATCCGAATTAGATCGGGGCGAAACAGTTCTCGAAGAGGCGCTCTTTTAGAAACAGAGGGTTGCTTGTTTAGCCATGTAGGCGATTCAGGAAGGGCGATTAGTACGACGATGCCAAGCAATGCAGGAAGACCGGCAAAATAGAATAACCATTTCCAAGATTCTGGCGTGATGGGCCAAAGGCGTGCTAGTTGCGAAAGCAAAAGTATTCCCGCATTAAGACCAGCACTCATAATTCCCGATGCGAATGCCTTCGATGTTTTGGGCCAGCACTCAGCAACCAGTGCCACTCCATTTGGCCACATGCCTCCCACACCTAAGCCTACGAAAAAGCGTAGAACGAGCATCTGTTCCTGTGACTGAACCCATGGACCAAGTGCTGCGAATAAAGAATAGAAGAGGATGCTGATTCCCATCGCGCGGGAGCGACCGATTTTATCGCCAAGCTGGCCGAGGAATATCCCACCTATTGCTGCTCCCAACATCAAAGCGGCTGTGAACCTTGCGAACCAATCCCCTCCAGCACTTGGAGTAAACGCCTCACCCATAAGGCTTTTGGATACCGACAACGAAGCGACAGGCATGAGTCCCAGTTCAACACCATCGAAAAGCAAGCCAAGAAAGACTGCGACTAGTATTGAAATTCGCGCGGTTGGCGTTAGCTGAGGAGTGGTCATGAATCTTTGAAACCTCGGATAGCTTCGATGATCGCACTGTTGTCCGCTTCTCCCAGGTTCATCGCAACTGCTTTCTCTAACAATTGACTATGAAGGTTCGTCGTGGGCAGTTCGAGGCCGCTCCGTTCTGCAGAACGTAGTATCAAGTAGACATCCTTCAAATGCTGAGCGAGCCTTGCTTGGGGTGCGAAGTCGCGTTCAATCATTTTGCGACCTTTGGTTTCCATGACGCCAGAGCGAGCAGCCGACTCTTTAAGCACCTGTAGTGCTTGAGAAGGATTGATTCCCAGTGACTCGGCAAAGACGAGTCCCTCCGACAGCGCTAGGCGATTTAAGCCTAATACTAAATTGGTTACCAACTTCATCTGCGAAGCGGTTCCAACCGGTCCTGTATGTAAAACCTTGGTACCAAGCACCTGCCAGATGTCGGCGCAGCGTTCAAAAACCTTTTCGTCGGCACCGACTAAAACAGTCGCTTCACCGCGCAATGTCTGCTCGCTGGAACCTGAAATAGGAGCATCCATGTACTGCAGTTTCTTGCCAGCGAATTGATGCGCCAGTGCCAGCGTGTCTTCCGGATCTCCTGTCGTTGTGTCGATCACGTATTCAGCCAGCCAGGGTTGATTGCTGAATTGTTCGATAACCGATTTAACCACATCGCTAGAATATAAACTGATCAAAACTCGGTTGCAGTTCGTGAAGGGGTTTTCGGTCCATATTGCTCCTTGTCGGCATAGAGCATCGGCCTTTTCACGCGAGCGATTCCAAACAAAAACTTTCCATCCATGCTGCAGGAATCGCTGAGTAATCACTGTGCCCATCAATCCGAGTCCGACAATCGCAATCGCAGTTTGCGGTTTGCTAACAGGAATGTCCGACATGAGGAGCACCTATAAAGATTTTCAAACGAATGCCCCAAAATGCGAAGGTGGGGCAGATGAGCGATCCTACGATAAGACTTCGAACATACGATCGCAATAGTCGGACGGATAATTCGTGTTAGCCGTTGGGTTCAGTTTCTATCAGCACAGCGACGGTAACAGCCCGTATCTGACAAGCACAACCAATCATGTCAGCGGGTAAATCCTAGGCGATAATATCGGTGAGCACTTTACCGTGCACGTCGGTTAAGCGGAAATCTCGCCCCGCATAACGATAGGTTAATCGTTCGTGATCCATTCCGAGCAGATGCAGCATCGTGGCATGAAGGTCGTGAACACTGACAGGGTTTTCCGCAGCTTTAAACCCAAATTCGTCCGTCGCTCCATAGGCTGTTCCACCACGCACTCCACCTCCCGCTAGCCAAACCGAGAAGCCCCAGTGATTATGGTCGCGGCCGAGTTGTTCTTTACCATCGGCGCCCAGTTCCACAGTCGGAGTCCTACCGAATTCGCCA
>JBEGUT010000339.1:0-5209 GCA_041178745.1 Planctomycetota bacterium
TCGTAAGAATGGCTTTTTGGTCATGTGCGAAGTGTTGTTGCCAGACGGAACTCCACATCCTTCGAACTTCCGCGCTACCGTGGAAGATGTATCCGATTTGTGGATCGGTTTCGAGCAAGAATACTTCTTCTATCAAGATGGCCGTCCTCTAGGTTTCCCAGAAGCAGGTTATCCTTCACCTCAGGGTCCTTACTACACCGGTATCGGCTATAAGAATGTTGGTAGCATCGCTCGAAGGATCGTTGAAGAGCACATCGACATTACCCTGGATGCTGGTATCAACCTCGAAGGTATCAACGCCGAAGTGGCGAAGGGACAATGGGAGTTCCAGATTTTTGCTAAAGGCTCCAAGAAAGTCTGCGACGACATGTGGGTCGCACGCTACTTGCTCGTTCGCCTATGCGAACAGTACGGAGTCGATGTCGAGTTTCATTGCAAACCGATTCGCGGCGACTGGAACGGTTCGGGTATGCACACGAACTTCTCCACCGATATTATGCGAAACACGGGTGGTAAGGAATACTTCGACAAGTTGATGGCTGCGTTTGGTAAGTATCGCGATGAGCATATCGCCGCGTACGGTCCAGACAACCATCTTCGCCTAACAGGATTGCACGAAACCCAGTCGATCGACAAGTTCACTTACGGTGTTGCTGACCGCGGTGCATCGATTCGTATTCCACACTCCTTCATGAACAGCAACTACAAGGGGTACTTGGAAGATCGTCGACCCAACTCGCAAGCTGACCCATACAAGATCGTTTCTCGAATTCTCAAGACCATTGCTTCGGTAGGTTAGTACTGAAGTCAGGAAAGTCTGGGATTTTTAATCACTACGCCGTATAGCGGAAACGCGTGCGGCGTTTTTATTTGGAATGGCAAGATTCCGTTTTGTTGCCGATCCATTTTGTAGATAGGCAGACGCATGATTGAAGCGAAGAATACTCAAAGAGCGGTCGTTAGGATTGGCTACGATGGTCGAGTCCACAAAGAATTTCGTGGCCACAACGCAGCGGAAAGGCTCGCCAACGAAGTCAAGGTGCTCAGATACTTGGAGGCTAGGCAATGCCCTTTCGTTCCGAGGGTCCTGGAGTTTGATGCTGAGAATCTGCGCCTAGTGACCACTAATTGCGGTGCCCGCGTCGAGCAAATGGGCGAAGATCGAATGAAAGAGATTTTCGCCGATTTAGAATCCTACGGCGTACGGCACGACGATCCCTTTCTTCGCAATATCACCTATCGCGCAACCGATGGACGATTTTGTGTTATTGATTTTGAATTTGCCACCATTATAGGTCCACCGCTCGAGGCTAGCAGCGAAGATAGTTCCAAGTCGGACGATGGCGTCGTTCAAAATATTCGTTGGTCTGGAAAAACGGATCCAGGTCGATTTCGCCCCAATAACGAGGATGCATTTCTGGCCATTCAACTCGATTACCGCGACGTAAGATATCTCGGGAGGATCGGTGAAGCGTCGCTGGGCAATGCAGATTATGTCTTTGCCGTCAGTGATGGAATGGGAGGGGAAAGGTCGGGAGAGGTCGCAAGTCGAATCGCGAGAGAGAAAATTACGCTGCTTCTGCCGCGGCGATTTAAGTTATCACCTCATTTGTTGCATTCTTGTTACCAAGAAATTCTCAATGAGCTCTTTGAAAGTATTCACAAAGAGTTGACGACGCTTGGTGTAGCCGATCTCCGCTTGCGAAACATGGGAGCAACTCTAAGTCTCGGGTGGTTTACTCGTGGCTGGATGTTTTTTGGGCATATCGGTGATAGTCGCATTTATCATTTCAAAGGTGATGGAAGCATGTCACAAATTACCGACGATCATTCGCATGTTGGCTGGCTTCGCCGACAAGGAAAGTTAAACGAACGCGAGGCACGTATGCATCCCCGCAAAAATGTCCTTGAGCAGGCGTTAGGAGCTGGCCATCAGCATATCAAACCACAATTCGGAGCGGTTCAATGGCAGCCTGGAGATAAATTCCTGCTTTGTACCGATGGAATCATAGATGGACTCTGGGATCGCGCCGTCCATGAAATGATTCATGATCCACCCGCGCGGCTGAAGGAGATGTACCCTGGGGAGCGACTTGTTGCGGAAGCGGTGTCGGAGTCGGGGCGGGATAATGCTACGGCAGTAGTCGTTGAGCTTTGTTAAAGAATACTTCTAAGGTTCAGACGCGGTTTCTCGCAATGGTAGATCTCGCGGGAGGTCCACTCCGTCCCGCTTACTATTGGCAGGAGTTGTTGTATTGTAATTCTCTCGTGAGGGTTGCGTTACATGCCTGCGGCGTTCGTGATTCGAAATGTTTTCTTTCGCTGCGTCACAAGCCGCAGGTAATTGTACTTGCGTGATCCAACTCTTCGAAAATCGGATGAAATCATAAGGTCCAGCGAATTAGCAGAGCTACGAAGCCCTAGGCGAGCAGTTCGGTAACAACTCGCGACGGTTCAACACCGGTCAGCTTCTGGTCAAGTCCCTGGAATTTGAAGGTCAATCGTGAGTGATCGATTCCCATGCAGTGTAAGATCGTAGCATTGAGATCATGGATCGAGACAGGGTCTTTCACGATGTTGTAACTGAAGTCATCGGTTTCACCATGTACATAGCCACGTCTTGTTCCGCCACCAGCGACCCACATACAGTAGTTTCGTGGATGATGGTCACGGCCATAATCGTTACGGCTTACATTACCTTGCGAATATACAGTTCTGCCGAACTCGCCACCCCAAACGATCAGTGTATCTTCAAGTAGTCCGCGTCGCTTGAGATCCATCACCAAAGCGGCTGTAGGTTGGTCGGTCTGTCGGCATTGATTGCCGATTTGGTAAGGAAGTCCACCATGTTGATCCCAGCCTCGATGAAAGAGTTGAACTACTCGAACGCCTCGCTCGACAAGTCGTCGGGCAAGCAGCGCGCTGTGAGCGAAGGTTCCAGGCTTGGTCACGTCGGGGCCATAAAGTTCAAGTGTTTCCTGGGATTCGTCCTCGATACGAGTCAGATCGGGAACGCTTGTTTGCATGCGAAATGCCATTTCGTACTGACTGATGCGAGTTTGTGTTTCGGGGTCACCAAAACGATCGAACGTTTTGCGATTGAGTTGCTGTAGCGTATCGAGCATTTCTCTGCGATCAGTTCGTGCGACACCGGCAGGGTCAGGCAAATAAAGCACCGGATCGCCCGAGCCTCTCAGGGCCACTCCATTGAAGCGGGTTGGCAAGAAACCACTTCCCCACATGCGGTTGTAGAGAGCTTGTCCGTTGCTATCGGCTGGAAACTGGGGAGTGAAAACAACGAATGCAGGAAGGTCATTGTTCTCGCTTCCAAGGCCATAGGAGAGCCACGATCCGATACTTGCCTTACCGGGAATTTCGGAGCCGGTCATTACGAAAGTGCAGGCGGGGTCATGGTTGATCGCATTGGTGTTGATGGAACGAATCAGCGAGATCTCGTCTACGATCTTGGATGTGTAGGGAAGAAGGTCCATGTTGCACCATGTACCGGATTCCCCCTTGCGTTCAAAGCGGAATTTAGTCGGTGCGACTGGAAAGCGAGCTTGTCCACTTGTCATCGTCGACAATCGTTGGCCACCCTGAACACTAGCGGGTAAATCCTTGTCAAAATACGCTTCGAGCCCTGGCTTATAATCCCACAGGTCAAGCTGCGAAGGTCCTCCATTCATATGGAGATAAATGATCGCTTTGGCTCTCGGTTTGAAATGAGGCATACCGGGCAGTGCAGGATGAACTTGTGTGGGCACTGCGGGTGATGCTTCTGCAGCGCTAGCAGCGGTTGCTCCGCCGAATCCCATCGATGCAAGTGCTATGCCACCCATACGCAGTCCGGTGGAGCCAAAAAACTGCCTGCGAGTTTGTTGAAGGTGATATTCAAAAAGTGGGTTCATGATTGCCGGTCTTTATCTAATTGCGAGTAAGTGTTTCGTCTAAATTGAGCATCATATTGGCTATTAGCGTATAAGCTGCCAACTCTGAGCCGTTGATGTTCGCTGCAGGTTTCGATTCGCCATGAGTGATAAGTTTCATAGCGGCATCCGTATCGTGTCGATAACGTTCTAGGTGTTTATCTAATTCTGCAACTACGATGGTTAATTCGTCTGGCTGCGGATTGCGAGCAAGAATTTCTCTAAAAGCAAATGTGATACGTTGATCGCTCGATGAGCCTCCCTCTAAAAGCATACGTTGTGCGAAGCCGCGAGCTGCTTCGATATGCTGCACATCATTCATCAATTGCAGAGCTTGCAATGGCGTGTTGCTTCGTTCTCGGCGAGTGCAGAACTGCTCGCGATTCGGACCATCAAAGTTACTCATGAACGGTGGTGGTGCAGTACGTTTCAAGAAAGTGTAAATGCTTCGGCGATAGAGTGCCTCGCCACTGTCTTGTCGATACACTTGGGTGTTCGATCCGGTGAAACCGACAGGCTCCCAGATATTAGCAGGTTGATAGGGCTTTACCCCTTTGCCTCCCATCTTGCCGATCAGAAGTCCGCTCAACTGTAGGGCGTTATCGCGAATCTGTTCAGCATCCAAACGGAAGCGAGGTCCTCTTGCATAGAATCGGTTTTCGGGGTCGCGACTTAGCACTTCCGATTCAATGCGAGAATCGCGACGAAACGCAGCCGAATTGACAATCAATCGAACAAGTTGTTTCTGGTCCCAGCCGGAAGCGATGAAATTGACGGCGAGCCAGTCGAGCAATTCAGGATGGCTAGGTAACTCTCCTTGGGATCCGAAGTCGTAACTGGATTTCACCAAGCCTGTTCCGAAGAACTGTTGCCAAAAACGGTTAACGGTAACGCGAGCCGTCAGTGGATGATTCTCACTTACAAGCCACTTTGCTAAGTCCAATCGCGAGGCAGGGCCTTGTTCGTTAGCTTTTTGAAGCGGTGGCAGGAAAGCAAAGACTCCTGGTTCGACTTTATCGCCAGGTTTATTGTAAGCTCCTCGCATCATCACGAAGCTCTCGCGTGGTGAGGGAAGATCACGGTAAATGAACGTGCTTGGAATCAGGTTCTCAAGAGCAGTCTTTTGTTGGTTATACTGTTCCATCGACTTGCGCATATCGACAAAGTCTTTGCTGGTCGTCTGGCAAACCGATTGTAGGTAATAGCTCAATAGCTGCGGCTTAAGATCGGATTCTTGCGGTCCCGATTTAGCTAACGCCTTGAGGCTGTCTGGAACGCCTGGA
>JBEGUT010000340.1:0-5192 GCA_041178745.1 Planctomycetota bacterium
ATCCAGGTTCAAGGTGCCGTTGATATCGCTAATAAACTGGGCATTCCGCTGGTAGCCACCAGCGATGCCCACTACATCGAACAATCCGATCATGCGACCCAAGATATTTTGCTTTGCATAAACACCGGAAAATTCCGCACCGACAGCAATCGCATGAAAATGGAGAACGATCAGTTCTACGTGCGCGGTCCGGAAGAAATGTATGCTCACTTCCCAGGCCTCGAATCGGCCGTCGCTCGAAGCCAAGAGATTGCGAACAGTGTTCATATCGACCTGGAACTAGGGAAGCGTCATTTTCCTAATTACTCCATCCCCAAACAAGTCACACCCGACGAATACCTTCGCGAACTGTGCCTAACTGGGCTCAAAGAACGATATAGCGATGCCCCAGAACGCTATAGCAACGGCGAACTCAGCGAAGTGGTGATGCAACGCCTCGATCGCGAATTATCTGTTATCTCGAAACTCGGTTTTTCCAATTACTTTCTTATCGTTTGGGACTTCGTCCGCCATGCTCGACAACAGGGAGTTCCCGCAACGGCTCGCGGTAGCGGGGTAGGGGCTCTTGTCTGTTACTCGCTTTACCTGAGTCACGTTTGTCCTATCCAATACGACTTGCTGTTCGAACGCTTTCTCGATGAAAGCCGAACCGAAGCCCCTGATATCGACATCGACTTCTGCAAAGATCGACGCAGTGAAATCATTCGCTATGTCAAGGAAAAATATGGAGAAGAAAACGTTGCGCAGATCGGTACCTTCGGAACCCTACAAGCCAGGGCAGCGATCAAAGATGTCGGCCGCGCGATGGGGCTGCCGCTCTCGCAAGTGAACCAAATCACTGAAATGGTTCCCGAGGAACTCAAGATCACGATCAAGAAAGCCATCGAAGCCAACTCTGATCTGAAAACTCTATACGAACGAGACAAAGATGTCGGCGAATTGCTCACGCTCGCGATGAAACTTGAAGGCCTTGCACGCAACGTCGGCACCCATGCGGCAGCCGTCGTTATCGCCGATAAACCACTCACCGAATACGTCCCTTTGGGTCGAGTAGGTGGCAAAACCGATATCATCACGCAGTGGTCGATGGGGGATGTTGAGTCGGCTGGTCTACTAAAAATGGACTTCCTCGGACTGCGCAACTTGACCATCCTCGCCAAGTCCGTGGATATCATTCAGCAAACCACCGGCAAAACCATCGACCCCCTCAAGTTCCCACTGGAAGACAAGAAAACCTTCGAACTCTTGCAACGAGGCGAAACCAAAGGGGTCTTCCAGCTGGAAAGCGGCGGCATTCGCGACCTGCTGCAAAAAATGAAGCCCGACCACTTCCGCGATATCATCGCGACCAATGCTCTCTACCGCCCCGGTCCTCTGGAAGGTGGTATGGTCGACGACTACGTCGCGGTCAAACATGGACGCAAAATTGCTGATTACAAACATCCCGTTCTCAAAGAAATCTTGGAAGAAACCAACGGAGTCATGGTTTACCAAGAACAAGTTATGCGCATTCTCAATCGACTCGGCGGGATCGAGTTGGCTAAAGCCTACACGTGCATCAAAGCGATTAGCAAAAAGAAAGAATCGATCATCGCGGCCAACGAAGAGAAATTCCTGCAAGGCTCAACCAGCCTCGGATTACCGAAGGAAGAAGCGGTCGAATTGTGGAACATGATTCTCAAATTCGCTGGCTATGGTTTCAATAAAAGCCACTCGACTGCCTACGCACTGATCGCCTACCAGACGGCTTACCTCAAAGCGCACTACCCATGCGAATTCATGGCCGCTTTGCTGTCAGGCGATATCGAAGGACGTAACTTCAAACGAAAAGATTCATTGGTCGAACATCTGGAAGACTGCTCCCGAATGGGCATCACCGTCCTCCCACCCGATGTGAACCATTCCTGCGGCGATTTCGTCGTTCAGGACGGAAAAATACGCTTTGCACTCTCGGCTATTCGAGGCTGCGGAGGTGGATCAGCAGATGCCATCGTTGCCGCCCGCGAAAAAGATGGAAAATTTCACCACCTCTACGATTTCTGCGAACGCGTTGATCCCTCCAGTTGCAATCGCTCAACGATCGAAACGTTGATCAAGTCAGGAGCCATGGATAGCTTCGGAGCTAAACGCTCTCAACTGCTCGCCATCCTCGACAAAGCCCTTCAAGCCGGCGCCGCCAAACTTGCCGATCGGAAATCGGGTCAGCGCGGCTTATTCGATGACGAAGAAGAGAACGAGCCGGGGACCTCAGTCCAAGCCGATTTGCCCGACATTCCCGAATTGCCGGAGAAAGAAAGACTGCAAGGGGAAAAAGATGTCCTCGGCTTCTATCTGTCAGCTCACCCCCTATCAGAACACGAAACGGCCCTTCGAAACCTAACCAGCCACACAACCATTTCGCTGCGGCAAGTTTCCGATCGGGCGGAAGTTATCGTCGGAGGAATGATCTCCTCGATCAAACTCGCCCACACACGAAACCCTAAACCAGGATCCCCATCCAAATACGCCAACTTCGACCTGGAAGATCTCGATGGGGCTGTCCGCTGTATCCTCTGGCCCGATGGCTATGAGCAAATGGGCCACTTCGTAGAACCCGATGCCGTGGTACTCATCCGCGGTGCCGTCGACCGCCGCGGAGGGGGGGATGAAGCCAACCTAATTTGCAACGAAATCACTCCACTCCACGAAGCCGACTCCAAATACACAACCGGAATTCGAATCCATATCGACGAACAAAAACATAGCCCCGAACATATCGACCGAGTACGCGAAATCCTCAGAGGCTATCCCGGAAGCCGCGAAGTGCTCTTCATGGTTCGCCTAGATACCGGCGAAGTCGTCCACCTAAAAAGCGGGCAACAAAAGGTCGATATCGATCGCCAACTACGCGACCGACTCGACGACCTTCTAGGCCCCAATAGCCATCGCCTTATGATCGCCCCCCCCAAACCAGCTAAAAACGCACCTCGACGAAACCAACCTAGGTAAGATAGAAAAGCTCGCTGATTAGTGAGCATTTGATTGCTTTTTGGAGAAGCGCGAATTATTCTCGAAAGGGGAGCAAGGGTATTGGCTCGTTCATTTACCCCTCTTCTCCACGTTGACTCTCATTTCACATGGGTTATTTCAGCAGCTTCATTGTCGCAACAGGATGAAAGGTCTATGAGCCTCTCTCGATTCAATTTGTTTTCTCGTTCGCTACGTCAAGCGGCGATGCTTTCTGTTTGCTGCATGCTCTCCGCCTCGCTAACTTTTGCCCAGAACAACAATAACAATAATAACAACAACAATAACAACAATAATAATAACAACAACAATCAACAGACGCCCGCCGGTATCGAAGTCGATGCTGCTGGCGTGCTACACTTCCGCCAGGGCAACGCCGCTGTTGGTAATGCCAAGATGCTTGCAGCTAAAGCCGCGATGCATCCGCAGTTGACCAAAGCGAGCAACCTTCGCAAGGTTTCACTAAATCGTCTTGAAAAAGCGATCGATCAACGCTTAAGCGAAGGTGGTAAGCTGACTAACGACATGCTTTACCTCGCTGGTTTAACCTCGCTTGAGTATGTTTTCTTCTATCCGGAATCTGGCGACATTGTGATCGCTGGTCCAGCGGAACCATTCGCTGAAGGTTTCACCGGTCACATTGTAGGTACCCAAACCGGAAAACCTGTTTTGGCTTTGGAAGACCTAGTAACCGCTCTTCGATGCTTTCCACCTTCAGGCGAAAAGACTAAAGTCATTGGTGTCTCGATTGACCCAACCAAAGAAGGCTTGGAACGCATGAACAAGTTCTTGCGTTCTCTTTCAGGTCGCTCCATCCAGCCTAACGACGGTTACGCAATCGCCAATGGCCTAAAGCAAAATCTCGGAATGCAAACGGTTTCCATTCGTGGAGTCCCTGCAACCACGCACTTCGCACGTGTACTGGTTGAAGCCGATTATCGCATGAAGCTTATCGGTATCGGACTAGAGCGTCCCGCCGTTGCCATCCGCAGTTATGCAGAACGAGCAGCTGGTAAGGGAGGCGCTTTGCAACGCTGGTACTTCGTTCCAGATTACGCCGCCGTTCAAGTGAGTGAAGATGGAAATGCAATGTGGCTCGACGGCCCAGGTGTGAAGCTCGTTGGAGCAGAGGAGTTGGTCAAGGCTGATGGTAGCCGAGAAGCTAAAGCTGGAGCGATTAACAAAGCCAGCAAGCAGTTTACTGATGAATTCACTGCGAAGTACGGCAAGCTAGCCGAAGTTAGCCCTGTGTACGCACAGCTCCGTAACTTGATCGATTTATCGATCGCTGCAGCCTACATTCAGGATAGCGATTTCTACACTCAGTCCAATTGGACCCTTGGTGTCTTGGCTGACGAATCAAAGGTATCGGTCGAAACCTACTCGGCTCCACAGCAAGTTGAACCTGCCGTTAACGCTTTCATGGCCAACGGAGTCTTGACCACTCCAATCGGTGGCGGTGTGAATATCCAAGCACGCCAGGCACTGCAATCAGAAAACAAGAAGGTCGATTCGACCGGCAAGCTGAAGCAGGAACAGTCAGCAGCAATCGTAGAGGGACTTGCCGCAGGCCAGTGGTGGTGGGATTAATGATCTTCCAAGCGGTGTGACTCGCTCGAAGAATTAGATGATACAAAAAAACCTCGATCGATTAACGGTCGAGGTTTTTTCTCGCGCTTATTGCACATACTTTATCGCTGGGCTGAATGCGATCAAGTTATCGCCTGCAGAAGAAGATGACTCACCCAATAGCGTCTTAGCAATCGGCCCATCTCCACACAAACCCACCGCCGCCCGTCGAGCCTAGCAAAGCAAAAAGGGCTGGATCTCAAGAAAAGAGGCCCAGCCCATTATTTGTTGTCCAGCTTGCTTGCAGACAGAATTGGGTAGCGAATGACTGGCCGCTTAAACCAATCCGAGCTTAACAGCCCAAACGGCGGCTGCGGTGCGGTCTGGCGAATCGAGCTTGCGAAGAATGTTTTGAACATGCTCCTTCACCGTTTCCACGCTGATACCTAAAGAAGCTCCAATCTCACGGTTGCTCAAGCCCAATGCAATGTGACGCAAGACTTGGAGCTCTCGATTGGTCAGAGGAACATCCTTCGAATCGGCCCGATCCTTGCGACGTGCCATCGTAGCTCGAACGCGACGCATCACGTTGCTTTCTGTTGGCAACTCTCGTTTGG
>JBEGUT010000341.1:0-5192 GCA_041178745.1 Planctomycetota bacterium
GATTTACACCGGTGTGGTTCCGATTGTTTATAAAGCTCAGCGAACCTTGCTTAATAGTTTGATCGAGAGCACGGCTTGGGCGTTTCTTACCATTTTCCCTGTGATGGCTATCATTCTTATTCCCGCAGTGGGATTCAGGAATAATTTGAAACCGCATGCCTTGCTGAAGATGACGGCTGCTGGTTTTGTCGCGATGCTTCCCAATCAGTTTCCAATTATCATCATCTTTGGAGCGATGGGCTTCTTGGGAACCGAGATCGATATAGGCTCCATGATGACAGCCAGCATTGCCCTGGGAATTGCGGTGGATGATACCATTCACTTTTTGAGTTGGTTCCGAAGTGCCGCGAAGATGGGGCTCTCTCGACTCGAATGCGTCATGTATGCGTATCGTCGTTGTGCACCGGCGATGACTCAAACAACGTTGGTGGGTGGTTTGGGATTGAGTGTGTTTGCGTTGAGCACCTTCACTCCAACGCAGCGTTTTGGAACGCTGATGCTAACCATTCTGTCGATTGCGGTTCTCGGTGATTTGATCTTTTTGCCGGCTCTGTTGGCAAGTCCATTAGGCAAGTTGTTTATGCCATATCCAGGTAAGGGAACTGGGCCTGAAGATCATGATAAACCTGCAATCGATGCCGAGGGGCGTCCGCTGGTTGAACACAACCTTCCACACTATGCAGAAGATGCAATTGATCCAGCGGTTGAAGTTAAGTCATTGGATGGTGGTGTGGGTATTTCGTCACCAGCGACTAGACAGTCCAGTGATAGCCCCAACGAACAGAACACTCAATCCAAAGCGGAGCAAGATGGAAGTCGTCCCAAGCCGCACCTGAGACGAAGGAATGATGCGATCGTGCGCGTTGATCCAAATCTGATCGATAGAAATCGAGATAGTCAGTAGAAGTTCATTTTTCGCCGATGATCGAGTACCTAGTGTAAGGAGCAACATGCACGTTGCTCCTTTCTTATTGGGTATTGTGCGAGTTAGCTATCTGAGTAATCGTTCAACTCGAACTGCTGATGTTCGAGGCTTATTTCTTTAGCGATTCGATACGGGGCGATGCGGTTGCGCAGTCTTCCTGGATAAGGTTGATATCGAGTATTTGAAAAAAATTACTCTTTGCGATGTCTATTTTTCTCTCACGTTTCGGTGGGGCTTGTTAGCGAGTCTGATTTCAGGATAGGTTAATTCATTGGGATGGAAATCTTTGGAAAAAGATATCCCTGGGTGAAAGACCTATCTGATTTGAGATTGCTTCAGAGGAAAAAGGCTGCGGACTTGGGATCATTAAGCGACCAAACGAGAATCGACGAAGATCTACCGACAACAGATGGAGAACGGTTGAGTGACCATGAGCGATTATCGAATTCACGGCGTCGTACTGGTATTGGTCTCGTCGTGCTAGCCGCTTTGCTGTGGAGTACAAGTGGATTCTTTGCAAGAGCTCCGTGGTTTGATGATTGGCCTTTGCAGTGGCGCGGTTTAACGTTGGCGTTCTATCGCGCGATTTTTGCGACCTTGTTGCTGTTGCCCTTTATCCGTCGAATCAGCTTCCGTTGGGAGATGATTCCGATGGTATTATTTTTTTCCGTGATGAACTGGACGTATCTTACAGCATTGGTACAGGGGCCACCGACCAATGCGATTTGGTTGCAGAACACCGCACCGGTGTGGGTCTTGCTGGTAGGTGTTCTATGGATGAGAGAGCCATTACATCGCGGCGACATGTGGATGACGATCGGGTGTTTGTCAGGAGTCGCGGTGATATTGATTTCGGAAATGGTTAAGCAAGCTCCTTTGGTGCCCACAATGCTGGGATTGTTTTCTGGTGTGCTCTATGCGGGAGTGGTCCTCTCGTTAATGCGAATGCGTTCTGAAGATCCTGCTTATCTCATCGCTCTTAATCATATTGTCACCGCTGTCAGTTTGTTGCCGGTTGCTTGGGCTTCAGGTATCAATCCCACTCCATTTCAGTGGTGTGCCTTAGCCGCGTTTGGCAGTCTGCAGATGGGGCTTCCCTATTTGCTTTTTACGAAAGGCATTCGAAATACATCGGGGCATGAGGCCACCTTGATAGCCCTCTTGGAGCCTGTCCTGCTACCTGTTTGGATCTTCGTTGCTTGGCGTAATAGCCCCGATTACGAACCTCCAAGTTTCTGGACTATCGTAGGGGCTGTGCTGATCATGCTAGGGCTTTTGGCTCGATATGGTGTGCGGTTTCAGCAGCCGGCGCTTGCCGTTTCCTTAGAAAACGAAGTCGCGAATAAAAATCAGTAGAAAAATAGATGCCGTCGGATCGTCGATGGCGAAACAGGGCGGGATTCATTCAGAATTTTGAACGTAGATCTTTCAGTTCGAGGTGAGGTAGTACAGGCAATTCGATCTGCAGTGTATACTACCGGGGATGCTTCGAAGACGATTGTGATGCAAGGATTCAAGCTGGGTTAGGTCATTTGTAAGTGAATTATCAGCGACACTCTACGGGTAAGAACAGGTGCTATCGATTGTCTGTTAGCCGTAGTTGTTGCGGGACAATTTGAGTTCGTGGAGTTAGTCGTGTTAACTGAGAAATCGAACTGGATGTTGGTGCTGGCTGGGTGCGTAGGCTTCCTTGCAGTGGCTGGTTGCGAGCAGGCTGACGACCTAAGCCCGAAGTTCATTCCGAACAAGGTTTACGCATACAAAATCGAGTATTCCGAAGAACTTCCCATGGACACAACGTCCCAGGAGGTTCAGGTAGTGCTCGGAGAGCTATTCGGAACTCCTGACAATCCGAAACTTCCCAAGTCGATTTCAGACAGCGAAGAGTTTAAAGCGGTACTTGATTTAGAGAAATTAAAGACAGCCTGTGGACTTAACTCTGGACTCAGTTCGGGCGAGAGTCTGTATGCGAAGAACTGTATCAACTGTCATGGTTGGGAAGGCTCGGGACGCGGGCCAGGTAGTGCTGGAGTCGATCCTTATCCGCGGGATTTCCGCGCTGGTGTTTTTAAATATAAATCGACTACTCGATTGTCCAAGCCACTGAAGAGCGATTTGGTACGCACGGTACGTTACGGTTTGGCTGGCTCGGGTATGGGAGCATATGACAAACTTACCGAATCCGAAATTGAATCACTCGTCGAGTACGTCGTTTACTTGTCGATTCGTGGCGAAGTTGAACGCAAGCTTCTCGATTATGCGATCTCTGAATTTGATTTAGATCCAGCCGAGGATGGAAAAATCGATCATTGGGTCGTTGTTGAAAACACCGATGCTTCGGCCACTGCGGGAGCGGTGAATAGCTCGGCGAAAATCGATCCTGAGAAACAAGAAGTCATCGATGAGGTGATCGGCGAAGTTGTAACCGCGTGGCTTGAAGGTGAGGAATCTTTGGTTGAGATTGAAAAGCCGACTGAGTTTCCTGTGCTGGATAAGACTCCAGACGCTTGGGAAAAGGTTACGGCTGATCCAGGCTTGCTCGCATCGGTGACGAAAGGAAAAGAGCTGTTTCTAGGAGCGACAGCCGCTTGCTCAAGCTGTCATGGCCCCGGTGGATTGGGAGATGGTCAGTTGGGCAATTACGATGACTGGACCAAGGAGTGGACGGTGTTGTTGGAGATCGATCCAAAAGATCGAGATGCCCTGATTCCCTTCATGCTGCGAGGCGCACTACCGCCGAAGAATATCAAGCCTCGCAATTTGCGTGAATTAGCTTTCCGTGGTGGAAGAACGCCGGAAGATATCTATCGACGCGTGCGTCATGGAATCGCTGGAGCTCCAATGTCGGCGATCGCGCCAGTGGCAACTGCCGAGGAGGCAGGTCTTACGGAAAAGGATTTATGGCATCTTGTGAACTATGTTCTTTCGATGCCAGTCGAGCCCAAGCCATGGCCTGTTGCACCTGTCGTCACGGGGCAACCCGAAGCTGAGGGTGAAAACAAAACTGAAAGTTCAGGAACTAGTGAGACGGCTGCCTTAGGTGAATTGCGAGCCCCATCTTCCGCAGGATGAAGGAATGTTGGGTTTCGTTAGACGTATACGCCTAGCAATCTATGCTGAACTATCAAGTCGACTCTTGGGGTGGAAATATATCCGCGTGGAGTATTGCTTGAGCGTTTCGGGGAATAGGATGAATTGCGCTTGAGGGACTCGGCTCTGTTGAGTTAGCGAGATATTCAATCGCTTAGGGAATCAGCGACTCTTCATCGCCAGTTGTTTATAGTAGTCAATGGTTTCTCGCAGCCCTTCTTCCAGATGGACTTTAGGATCGTATCCCAAAAGTTTTCTAGCTAGGGATATATCAGCCAGGCTTTCTCGAACATCACCGACGCGAGCAGGCTGGAAGTCGATCTTGGTTGTGGTCCCGAGCATTTGACTTAGCAGCTCAAGTAGTCTCAATAAAGTCGTTTGTCGACCATCGGCCATGTTGATGATCTTGCCTGCGACTCCAGGTTTTTCGGCAGCGAGTAGATTTCCTTCAACAACATTTCTGACAAAGGTGAAGTCGCGTGACTGCAGGCCATCGCCATAGACCACTGGTGGCTTGCCCGATAAGAGGCGTGTCACGAAGATTGGAATTACAGCAGAGTAAGGGCTGTCTGGATCCTGTCTGGGGCCAAACACGTTGAAATAGCGAAGCCCAACGGTTTCCAGGCCAAAGCTGTGATAAAAAGCTTGAAGGTAATATTCGCCTGCAAGCTTCGCGGTCGCGTAGGGAGACAAGGGTGCTGGGAGATCTGTTTCTCGTTTGCTGCTGGTCGGTTGGTCTCCGTAAGCGCTGCTGCTGGCTGCGTAAACAACGCGTTTGACCTTCGCGTCTACGGCGGCTTTAAGCACGGTGACGGTGCCGGTGACGCAGGCGTGATGGGTTGCCAATGGATTTTCGATACTCAATGGAACTGAGGCCAAAGCGGCTTGATGGAAAACAACGTCGACACCTTCCATCGCTTTTCGGGTGATTTCAAGATCGGTGATGTCGCCTCGAATTACGTCGATTCGGGAACGAACATCGGAGAGGTTGTGATCTTTGCCGGTGCTGAAGTTGTCGAGTACTTTGACCTGTTCCCCGCGTGCGACCAACGCAGCAACAATATGGGACCCTATAAAACCCGCACCACCGGTAACTAAGTAACAACCCATACAGAGTCCCCTCCCATAGCCAATTTTTGTATGATGAGACTTTACCACATCGTTAGGAGTTTAGCCG
>JBEGUT010000342.1:0-5166 GCA_041178745.1 Planctomycetota bacterium
GTTGGGGAGCTTGGCTGTTACCAGTTGGAGCGATGGCAGCAAGCGATTGGTTGGGTCACGTATTGAAGGTACCTGGAATGGGATTTTACGGCCCAATCGGGATGGCCTTTGTGTACGGCGGTTTTGCAATTGGCGCTTTGATTGGACGGTTTTTGCGGGGTCGTGAGCGTCCATTGAACGTGGCAGGCGCCGCCTTCGTGAATTCGCTTGCCTTTTTCATCATCAGCAACTTCGGTGTTTGGTTTGCCTCGGTTTCGTTCTATGAGAAAAGCTTGACCGGTTTGGTTGAGTGCTATGTGAGTGCGATTCCATTTTTTGGAAACACTCTTGCTGGTGATATTTTCTACTCCGCTCTCTTCTTCGGGACCTACCAATGGGTTCTGCGAATGATTCCTGCGGAACAAACTGAAGCAGTCAAGGTTCGCGATCGATAGTAGTTACCCGATCGTTATATTTTGACATCTGGTTTTGGTAGACCTTGACGGTGCTTCCGCGCATGCGGGTGGCAAGGGTCATTTCGGTCGAGCTTGTTGTATCAGGTGTTCGACTTTCAGCGGATGTTCCGCCGATAGCTAAACTAACGACTGTTTCTGTTATGCCTAGCCTGCTATGGATCTAGGTTTTCAGATCGGCTCAGTCGAAGTTGGTAGCTATCGGGGGAGTGGCGATGAAGAAATCCTGTCTCAGGCAGAGATTTATTTACTGGTTGTGCATTGGGCTGACAGCGATCCCGGGCTGCATACCGAATCGTTTTTCGTTCGATACCAAGCCCAGCACGTCGTATTACCAGAACTTCGCGACTCAAATTGAATACCCTGACGTTCAAAGCAATCTTGATCCCAGTGTGACGAGTGTTCAGGTACCGCTATCGTTCGAAAACCCAGCTGAAGTAGCACCCTGGGAATTGTCCTTGCCTGAAGCGATGCGGATTGCGATGAGCAACAGCGAAGTGCTTCGCTCGCTCGGGGCAAGTGTGGTGCAAGCTCCTGCATCTGTCAGTACAACCTACAATCCGGCGATCACAGAGTCTAATCCTCAGTCGGGTGTCGAGGCGGCATTATCGGCCTTCGATACTCAGGCGACAGGACGGTTGTTTTGGCGAAATACGGATCGCCCTCTAAACATTGTTCCGGTCCAAGGAATTCCTTCTACATTTAACCCCAGTAGCGCTCTGGCATTAAACTCTGACTTTTCCGCGGAGCTTAGCAAGCGGTCTGCAACTGGTGCGCGTTTTGCTTTAAGGCACAGCGTCGGCTACTTCAATAACGAAGTACAGCGGCGGGTTATACCCACCGACTTTACAGGTTGGTTCGAAGCCGAATGGCGGCAGCCGTTGATGCAGGGTGGCGGTTTAACATACAACCAAATTGCAGGTCCTAATTCGGGCATCGGTGTTTACAACGGTGTCTTGCTGGCGAGAATCAATACCGATATCGCCTTGCATGATTTCGAAAACAACGTCATCTCGCTGGTCAACGATGTAGAGGGAGCTTACTGGGATCTCTATTTCGCTTATCGCAACCTCCAGGCACAGGTGAACGGACGCGAGAGTTCATTGCGAACTTGGCAGCGTGTTAAAGAATTGCAAAACGTTGATGCCCGCGGTGGTGAAGCGGATGCAGAAGCACAAGCGAGGGCCCAGTTCTTCCGCTTTGAAGCCTTAGTGCAAAATGCCCTGGCAGGTAACAACGGAATCTATGCAATCGAGCAACGATTGCGCTATGTGCTGGGGTTACCGGCGGGCGATGGGCGACTGATCAAACCAATCAGTAAACCATTGCAAGCGCATGTGGTCTATGACTGGAACAACGCGATGGGCGATGCCCTCACGCAACGAGTTGAAGTAAGGCGTCAGAAATGGCAGATCAAGAGACGTGAATTAGAATTGGTAGCCGCTCGACAAAACCGACGTCCGCGACTGGATGCGGTCACTCAGTATCGCTGGTACGGTCTCGGAGACCATCTATTAGGAAGTTATAATTCTGGTAATGACTTTGAGAGTCTATATCAAAACATCGGAACAGGAAATTACCAAGAGTTCAACACGGGTATGGAATTGAGTTACCCTGTTGGATTCAGGCAGGCGAGTGTTGCTGTTCGCAATGCTCAATGGAACCTGACTCGCGAGCAGGCTATTCTCAAAGAACAGGAACTTAGAATTTCGCATGATCTCAGCAATTCGGCTCGCGAGATTGCACGCAACTTTGAACTAACCAAAACGAACTTCAATCGAGTTGTTGCGAACGAAGAGCAAGTGGAAGTTCTACGTGCTCGCTATGAACGCGGCTTGATCAACATCAACTTCTTGCTGCAGGCTCAGCAGGAATTGTCGGCGAGCCAGAGCGAATTCTATCGAACCTTGATTGATTACAACTTGGCGATACGAAATTTCCATCGGGAGAAAGGTTCGCTGTTGGCTTATAACCAAGTCGGCCTATCCGAGGGACAATGGGCTGCTTCTGCGTACGAAGATGCCCGCGAAAAAGGACAATGGTTACAGCCACGCAAATCGCCCGAGAAAACGATAGCACCACGTCCGATCAGCCAAGGAGCTTATGATCCTTCGGCTACCGGTTCAGTACCCATGACGGTACCTGTTCAAGAGACGACATTACCGAACACCCCCGCAAGCTGATATCCGCCCGGCAAAACTTGGCAGGTAGAGGCTGCGACCACCAACATTCCTAATTGCTTTTGCTTACAATACTTGGACAGGCGAAACGTCGGTCCGAGGCTTGAAGGAGAAAGCGATGAGGGGGTGTTGGTGGTTTTTCTTTTTAATGTTGTCGCTTCACGCGATGCATGTCCAATCCCAGGCTCCATCAACCAGTGCTTTTCGAGTGCCCACTGGTTTTGAGATCGACTACTACGCCAATAACGACCTAGCGACCGACGTGATCAATCTGACCGTGGATTCCCAGCAGCGAGTGATCGTATCGGGGCCCGGTTATCTTAAGGCTTTAGTCGATGACAACACGGATGGTAAAGCAGATCGCAGTATCTTGCTGGCAAATCATCCCAAAGATGGCGCGCAAGGTCTCTATGTTGATGGCGATGATTTGTATGTTGTGGGAGATGGTGGACTTTGGCATTGGCCTGGACTGGTCGGTGTTAAGCAGAGTGTGACGCCCGCGAAACAGATTCTCAATTTCCCTACTGGCTCGGAGCACACTACGCACAGCATTCAACGTGGTCCGGACGGTTGGTGGTATTTGATCGCTGGTAATTTTACTGCGGGCATCGATAAGCTCGCCAATCTTCACGGTCGACGGCCGGCAAGGGCGGGAACCGTTTGGCGAATCGATCCTTCCTTCACCAAACGTCAGTTATGGAGCGAAGGTCTACGCAACTCATACGATTTTGCCTTCACCGGTATGGGCGATATCGTCACCTATGACAGTGATGATGAACGCGACAGCGGTCTTCCCTTCTATCGCCCTACTCGAATACTGCAATTGAATCTCGATAGCGATGCAGGGTGGGTCAGTCGCGGCTGGAAGGATAATGAATCCTTTCTCACCATGCCAGCAGTCCTCGCAGAAACGGGACGAGGTTCGCCCACAGGCGTGACCACGTATCTGCATCAAGCTTGGCCATCGTCGTATTACGGTTGCATCTTAGCTGCCGATTGGACATTCGGGAGAGTTTGGTGTTTGCGTCGTGACCCCAAAGGAGGATGGAGGAAGGACCTACTGGTCGAGTCTACGGGCTCGCTTGGATTCGCTCCGACGGATTTGGCGATCGATGCCAACGGAACTTTATTGATCAGTTCCGGAGGACGCGGAACACAAGGGGCTGTCTTCGCACTGCGATGGAAAGGTGAGCAGGAACGAATGGAGCGTACCGCGGTAGAAAAGATACTCGACGCACATCAGCCTTACGATGGTTGGTCGCAAGTGAAATGGAAAAAGGAACTCAAGGAAATCGGAGTCGATGCGATTATTGCTTGGTTGACGGAGCAGGCGATTTCACCGAAGGGGTCTGATTTCTGGCGCACGGTTCGGGTTCAACGCGCGATGGAGTGTGTGTTATTGGAAACTCGTAACTCCCCTGCCCCGCTGCCACTGCTCGATAAAATGTTCAGTAGCGGCCAAGCTGATTTGGTGCGAGCTGCTTGGTGGTATTTGGGACACCGTTCTGGTTCCATTGAAACTCGCGAAGTGAGCCTCTGGAATTCGGCGATCCAGAGAGGTTTGTGGAAGCAGACCGAGCCCTTCGATGCCGAAGTGGTTCGTGCGATGCTCGAAGCGATCGCTTTGCGGAGCGATGATCTGCGATTGAATCAATTGAAACTTCCATTTCGTTTTTCAACTGCGCAGTGGTCTCTGCTTCCGTCCTCAACCTGGCAATTGCTGCTTGCTATCCATTATCGATATCAGTCGATAGCAGCTAAGGTATCGCTCTGTGAGGATTGGCCGACAGCTTCGGAGATCCTCAGGAAGCTGGCTTTGTCGAGTTACGGCACCTCTTCGCGCAGTCCCGATTTGGAGACGCTTACGCAAATCGAACGGCAATTGATGGAATGGGAAAAAGGGGCGAAAGATCCTTCATCGCTACCGTTTTACTTTCTCACATTTGCCATTCAGAAAAGTCTCGGGGATTGGCGCTATACGATTCCATTACAGCGTGATTCACCTGAATCAAATATCCTCGACGGCTATCGTTCACTGGCAACACTGCAGGTGCCAGTGAGAGTCCGTGATGCAGTCGCCTTAAGGTTACTACGTTTTCT
Organism: Planctomycetota bacterium; assembly: GCA_041178745.1. Taxonomy (GTDB): domain Bacteria; phylum Planctomycetota; class Planctomycetia; order Pirellulales; family Pirellulaceae; genus JAFLCP01. The sequence continues at coordinate 4,733 of JBEGUT010000342.1, forward strand.
TGGTGCCAAGCAGTTGAGTGACTCGATTGGGGCCCAACAAGAATTGTGGCGCACAGTGGCGATGTTAGAGCCTACCCAGGGAATCATCCTAGACAAGTGTTTGGAGCGAATGGAGGGGAGCCAGTCACCGAGTGAAAAGCTGCACTATCTACTGGTGGCTTCTCAATGCTCAGCCCCGCATACACCGACCCAAACTATGGCGATTGCGAAGGGAATGCAGGGACTGGTGCGCGATGTCGTGACGCAGAATGTGACCACCGATAGGAATTGGCCATCCCGCATGTTGGAGTTAGCCAAGTTATTACAGAAGCGCGATGGTCGATTAATGTCGCAATTGATCGCACTTCCCGATTTCGGGCAATCGGTTGATTGGGTATGGGGACAGTCGATGGGAGGGCTGGAGTCACAGGCCCGAGAAAGCATGCTCAAAAATG
>JBEGUT010000343.1:0-5164 GCA_041178745.1 Planctomycetota bacterium
ACAAAGCCTTCAAGCACTGCCTGCAATTCTTTCTCCAAACCCGGCTTGGCATGGATATGAGCTACGACGTCAACCTTCATATATCACCTTCGTTGTTCATTAAGAAAACACCTATATACCTAGAATCGCTTCAAAGCAATTCAGCGACGACCTAGGCTCTAATATCCTATCAAGCAACGCGTCAGATAACGAGCCTCTATGGCAAGCCTAGATTATTCGAGCGAACGATTTTGCCTCACGCTAATGCTGCGCAAATCACCGAGAAGAAAAGCTACGCAGATATTTAAAAACAGGAAAGCCCGAAGCTAACACTCCGGGCTCTCCAATCTTCAAAGTACTTTATGCTTCAGGCTCACAACCCCGCGAAGAGGCATGACCTCGACTGAAACGCTTCTATTGAGAATCGGCTTCTTTTGCTCCAGGCGAGCCTAAATCCAACTTGGCCCATTTCTTTCCCTTCAACTTAGCAGCATTTTCGTCCGATAAAGGGCCGTTATTTTTGAAAGTTAAGGTCTGCAACTTGGGCATCGACAGAATCTTCGCAACCGATGCTTCACTGACACCCGTTTCACGGATTGATAATTCCTTGAGGTTAGGCAGAGATGCAATAATATCGACCGTCTTGTCGGTCAGCTTCGGTAAGCTCCAAAGGTCCAAGACTTCAAGTGATTTTGCGGCAGCTAGATTCTTGAAGCCCTCATCACTAACGGAAGCGATTTCGTGGATATACAAGCGCTTGAGCGCAGGCAATTCGGCGAGCACTTCAAGTGCGGGATCGCTGATATTGGGAAGGTCTCGCAAGGTAAGGCGATTGATCTTCATTCCCTTGAGTGCCAATACTCCTTCGGTACCAAACCCTTGGCAGCGAAAGATCTCCAGCGAGGTCAATTTATCCAGTTTGGCCAGATGTTTTCCGGATTCGCTGGTAATCACGAAATCCTGAAGCAACAGAGAGTTTACCGTCTTACTTTTAGCCAGCTGCTCAAGTCCGAAATCGGTAACCGCAGTACTGCGATGCTTAAGCGCCGTAAGCTTAGGGAGACTACCGATCACTTCGAGCGCCATATCACCTGCTTCCATATTGCCTCGCAGGTCGAGTGCTCGCAGCTCTTCCAGTTTTGCTAATCGCCGTGTACTAAGGTCATTGAAACGATTTTGGATCAGCGTCAACCGCTGCAATTTTGTCAGCGTAGCAATGGTCCGCATCACCGAACTGGTCATGTTCGTATTCGATGACAAGTCTAGATCGATCAAATCAGGGAATGCTTTTGCAATCGCCTGGACTGCTTCATCAGTGATTACCGTATTGGTTAACGCGAGCGTATCAAGCTTGCTAAGACCAACAAGCTGCGAAACCATTTGGTCGTTGAGATCGCGACAGTTGAATATTTGCAGCTTCTTGAGGTCTTTAAGTCGACCAAACAACTCGATATCTTCAGGTGTAACGCCCGAACCATCCTGAATGACAATCTCAGTCAGCTTTCCGGTTGCATCAAGCGTAACTTTCGCCGTGCTCCCCAGGGCCTTTAATCTCTCTTGGGCAATAGCGACATCTTTCTCATCAGCCAGTGCAGGCGCTGAATCGACCGCTGCTGCCTTTTCCTCTTGAGCAAAAACTAAACCGGAAGTTCCCGCGGGATGAACGTTCGCGACGGCTCCTGCAGCGAAGACACCCATCCATAACGTTCTACGAAATCTTGCCAGTAAACTCATATCTCAATTGCCTCTCTCTGCAAGCACACTTAATCGATTCTTACAACCATATCATTCTAATCGAACCGAGTCGTTTGGACAGCGACGGTTGAATGATCCGCGCCGAAGCCCTGAACCATGCCTCGCTGTATCCATCAAATAAAACTTCCAGCAAAACCATTGTAGGCTTTGCTGGAAGTCGTCTTATTAAGTCAAGTTCTCAGATCTTCTCAACGGACTAGTCCAAGCGATAACCTTGAGGATAGGTTGGCTTAATCAAATCAGCGACTCGAGGAGTCTTGAGCGAAGCCAAGTTGGTCACCTTGAGGTTCTTCGCATCCCAGTCAACCTTCTCACCCCATTCGCCCATCTCACCATTTGCGCCACCTTGAGCGGCTGCCCAAACAGCGAGGTTACCGAGCAAAATAGTTTCGGTAAGCGGACCAGCGCGGTTAATAAAGTTCGACTTCGCAATCATAGGATCGCCAGCCATCTTAGCGCGGAACAACTCGAACATATTGTTAACGTCGTTACCCTTACCCTTGTCTTCAGCAGCTTCGTAATCGACTTTGACTTTCTCGACACCGCGTAGTTCATAAACGCCGCAGTAATCATCGGAGCTATAGAAAGCCCCCTTCTCGCCGACGACCAAGACACCGCTATTGGAAATCTTTTGAATTCCCCATTTTTCGAACACTTCTGCTGGTGGCTTGTTGCCTAGACGGTCATACCACCAGAATGGAATCGCAGGACGATTCTTGGTCTCTGGGAACTCGAACTTGATGATCGAGCTAGCTGGGAAGCTATCGAAATCGTGCCCTGTGGTCTTAGCCACCACAGATACCGGATCTCGCAGTTCGCAGGATGCGAATGGCACCGTTAACTGATGGCAGGCCATATCACCCAAGGCACCCGTTCCAAAATCCCACCACCCACGGTGTTGGAACGAATGATAAATACCTGGCCAGAATTCACGAGGAGGTGCTACACCAAGCCAACTCTTCCAATCGAGTCGCTCAAGTGCTCGGCCGATCTCTTCCTTCTTCTTAGCAACAAGTTTCTTTACCAATTCAGCGATTTCTTCTGGCTTGGCGTCTGGCTCATCACCCTTGACTTCCGCGATTGCCTGCTCTTCAAACTTCTTCAGGTCCATTCGGCGGTTTGGTCCCTGTGCCCATACAGGACGATTGGACCAAGCGTAAACTTCCTTCAGCGTGCCCAATACGCCGGATTGGATCTGAGCGATCGCTTCGCGAGAAGAATTCAGTGCTGTACCTTGATTACCCATCTGAGTGCATACGCCCGTTTCCTTGGCAACCTGGGCCAACAATCGAGCTTCGTAGATGGTTCGAGTCAAAGGCTTTTGCGTGTAGCAGCTGATACCTAATCGCATCGCTTCCAAAGTCACAGGAGCATGCATATGGTCAGGCGTGCTAACGGTGCAGATGTCGATGTTCTTGCCGTGCTTCGCAAAGAGTTCACGATAGTCGGTGAATCGCTCTGCGTCTTTGAACTTCGCAGAATTTCCTTTAGCTTCCAAAGTGTTTCGGTCGACGTCGCAAATCGCAATCGGAGTTCCAAACTCAGCAGCATTATCGGAATCGCTTCCCCCTTTACCACCAACGCCGATACTAGCAACGTTCATTCTTTCTAGGGCAGAGTTACTCCAAGCCTGTTGATTACCGGCTGCGACGAAATAGCCGAAACCGGCCATCGAAGTCGTCCCTAGAAAACCACGACGTGTTGTCTTTGGCATACAAGATCCTTTCAATACTTACGAATCAATGCAATACAATTAGTGAATCCAACCGCCGCGAACCATAACGCGTGCGGACGCTCTGAAAAACCCATTGAACAAGCAAAGCCTATAAAAAGAAAAGTCGATTCTAGAAAGGCTGACCTGGGTGGGTATTCAAGCGGAGTTTTCGACATGCCGTAAAAGCGTTGGTTGAGGAATTTCAACCGCCCTCATGATACCTTCTGCGGCAGCTTTTTACATGCTATTCCATTTTTTTCCTGCTACCATCCACTGCAGCATCTCCCAAAGGGGGGTGATGTAGTTCCGATTCGAGAAAAAACTCGATCAACTTTGCATACTGCGTTAGACGAACAAGCTAGGTTGGACCGCTTCGATCATCCAGCCCAGCCGGTTCATCCTGCTAGTGGCTCATCGCGACTTTCCCCCTAATAAGCTCAAATCGATTTAGCACGTGCAGAGAATATGAGCCTCAATTCTTCTTTGAGTCCACAAAGGTTACATACGGAAAACATTCGGGAATATGCGAATCCCAAATACCATGATGGCTTAATGCCCATCCACCCGAATCCTTCGCAGGCTTGTCCGTTTTGTATTGATTGAATCTTGAAAAGTCCATCCGCCACACATCTCCGGACTTGGGGGGAAGCGAACGCGGCTTAGCGTAATTCAGGACACTCATATGTTTCCATGGAAATGCCAGTTCCACTGTCCAACCTTGATCGACATCGTCAGGCATATTGAGCGTCCCTTGCACGGCAACTGCGGTCTTTGCCTCGGGAAAATCCCAGCCAAGAAACGCCCATCGCTTACCACGTGGATGGCTTGTAAAACCCACACCATTAAATTCCTGACAGCGGAGTTTTTTATCAGCGCGATCGAGAGAAGCGAGTTTCGATAAACCACTTTTCTCATAATCGCTCTGCCAAACAAACAAACCTTCATAGATCGTCCCAAGCGAATTGATTTCAAATTCGTAGTATGCGTTTTCGCCAGCGATGAAAAGTTCAACATCGTTATCTTCGTAAATCGGACTATCTCTCTCTATGAACCTTCCCTTTACGTTCGGTTCTTCGATGACATAACCAACATAGAGATTCTCTTCATCCCAAAGAACCCGCACCTGCGTATTAAACTTTGTTGCCTCGCCAGAAATCAGATCAACGAAAGCTGGAGAAGGCTTTGCCGATTTCCAACTTGCTTCGTCGAGCTTCCCATCGATCGCAATTCGTTCTTCCGTATGAATTGCATCGATGCGACGAATCTTCTCTTCAGGAACCAGAGGAAAGACTTGAGCATTCGCCAGTTCTGTCGCACTAAGGCCAAGAACGCACATGTAGAGATATAGATTCACTCGCCGAAACATTTTTTCTCAACCCATCCAAGTTGAAGGAAGACAACATTTTCTAAGTTACTGGCCAGGTCCACTTTACTTCAAGCCATTCCAATTTCCATCGATCGCTTTGTGGCGATTTGCTGCGTAGCACAGCCTAATCAATCCGACAGTTTTCTATCCAATTCTCAAGCAGTCTCAGTACCGAATGAATCCTAAATGCAACTCAGCATGACGCAGGTTTAATGCGATCCTATCCTCGTGAGACATAGGTCCGAAGGATGGGCTTTCGTAAGGACAGCGTTCACCACGTTTGAGTCGAGACAACGCTTCTCTCAATCGCTTTGCTCCTACCGAGATACTTTGCTCTTCGGTTCCATAAG
>JBEGUT010000344.1:0-5162 GCA_041178745.1 Planctomycetota bacterium
TTCCGGATGCGACATCCCATGCGGATTACGAAACTGAGTATGTTTCATTCCCAGGCTAACAGCTTCTTGATTCATCGCGTCAGTAAAGCTTTGCAACGGATCTTGATCTTTCTTGTCCGCGGGCGCTAATCGCTTTCCAAAATGTTCTGCTAGGGCAGTGGCGGCATCGTTACCTGATGGAAGCATCAGTCCATAGAGAGCTTCAAGCACCGTCAATGACTCTCCTTTTCGCACCGTAGTCGACGATCCGGGCGTTTCATCAGCTCGCGTTGAGAACTCTAATCGTTCATCCAACGACTCAGGATGATCGGCTGCCAAGCGAGCTACCAAGAGTGCCGTCATCATCTTAGTCGTACTGGCAATCTCAAGCGGCTTATCGCTTTCGAATGAGTCTACGATTTGGCCGTTATTGGCTTCCGTAATAATCCACGACTTACATGACAAAAAAGGCCGACCCTCCAAAGAATCTGCCTCTGTTACAGCAGGTAGCTTTTCTGTCGCCTCACTAGCCTCGCCTCGAGCCGGCTTCAACTGAATTGGTCCTATCTGCTTCCATGTTGCCGCATCAACCATGCCCGTTGCAGGAAGTCCCTTTTCGCCCTGAAACTTCTTGACCGCGCCCTCAGTCATCGGACCATAATCACCATCGACAGAAAGTCCTGGGGTTGGTACCAAAAGCGAATTGAGTGCTCGTTGCAGCGCCTCCACCAATTCGCCATTGGATCCCAATCGAAGCACATTAGGCTCTGTACTCTCGGTGGTTCCTGGAGGGTTAAACCAACGATAAGCGATATCGCCCACGTTGCCGCAGAAAATCTCAGCTGCATTGTCTTCCGTCCAGCGATGATCCTCATTCTTAGCAGTTAACACCACCATCGCCAGCCATCCCGCAGGCGTCTTGAATAGCCCTGCATCAGTTCGACAATCCGAAACCGCTCCCGTCTTATGAAACACCTTCACCGTTTTCGGTAATGCTCGACGCAGTTTAGTATCATCATCGCAGGTCGCCAAATGCGCAAGCATCGCCTCGCATGCTTCTGGAGAAATGAGTTCTCTCTTATGAATTCGCTCCAATAAAGTCAGCATGTCATCCGCTGTTGTACTACCCAGTCCGAATTTCTGACTCCTTTCAGGGGCGATCGATGTATCCCGACGAAAGACCTTCGCGTGGATTTGCGTTTCCGGTAATCCCATATCGGCCATAGTTTTAGCTACACTGGCCAAACCAATTTGATCCAGAACAAGATTCGTAGCTGTATTGTCAGAATACGTGACCATCAATCGTGCTGCCGTTTCGAGCGGAATCTGGGTTCCAGCTTTAAAGTGATCTGTCAGGATTCCTGACCCAGGAACTTTATCGGATTCCTGTACGGTAATCATCTTAGAGAGCGATACCGAACCTGAGAGCGATTGCCGATAGAGTTCGATCAGTACAGGTAGTTTGATCAGGCTAGCCGTGGGCATCACCACGTCCGAGCGGTATTTGAACGTTTCGCCAGTTTCCAAATTCTTTATCGCGATACCAACTTCGCCTCGATGCTCTTTGATCAGTGGAAGCAGCAGCGATCCGAGATCTTCCGCATTAGTATTTTTTGTGAAACCAATCGAAACCGATAGCAGTACCCCAATCGTCAGCAAAATCCTTAACGAATCAAGAATTGGTAAGCAATATGCTTTGCATTCAGTGCATGAAATGTTCATGATGATTTCTCTTTCATGTTTTCCACTTTTTCGATTCCTGAAATCGAATGGAGTCAAAAGCCCAGACAACTTAGGCACCAGTCTATTTCAGCTCTTTGGTCATTTCCAAAATCGCTGTCAGAATCTTGTCTGCTGCTTCAGGTTCCAGCCAATTGGTACCAGGCCATGTTTCATATCCACCCAATTCGAAGTGCCGCTGCGTTGGCAGATATCCATAGTAACCATTGACCAATTCCACCATAAAAGAATGGGCAAATGGACTTTGCTTACGATACTCCAGTCCGATCTCCGTAAAGGTTTCACATGGAGAGCAGGCGATCGCGATATCTCCGATTGCCAGCACTTGAACTGGAGCTTTGGTCTCGGCGCTTGCATTAGCTAACTGCTTAACGCGACGAGCGTAGATGGCTGACAAATCCGTCCCCGTGAGATTCGGTGATTTCGCTAAGGTGTCCTCTGCCCATTTCAGCAATTCAGGTTCCATCGTGCGCCACTTGAGTGGAAGTTCTTTGTAGCGAGCGCCTAACTTGGCATCTTTTTTCCATTGAAGTTGCTTCGCTGCTTCACATACTTTGGTCGCTAGATCGGAGGCAACGTAAGTCATTTGCCCATAGGTTGGACGCGTTGGTCTCGTATTCGTCTTGCCAAACGGAATGTTGTTCACATCACCGCTGGTACCATTAGCGAGCATCGCAACGAAGGGAGGATAGGTATTTGGTTTCGAAAGTTGCTGCTCGACTAGATTTGAGTAGATCGCAAAATAGTCTGCCGATATATGGCCTGGCCCGACATCTCCCACGTAATGCAAAGAGTAGGCTGAGTAAAGCGATATAAACTCCTCCTCTGGCGTGCGCAGAGCGATAAAAGAAAGGGTCGGATCGATGGGTCCGGCAGGCTCAACCAGATCGGGGCTGTTGGCTGGCGGGTTCATCTTCACGCGATCGATTTTTCCAAAAGGGTTCACGGGAACTGTTCCCTCTTTCATGAACCATCTCCGATTAAATAGATGTTCTGGAGCATCTACACTACCGAACGCGATCTCCGCGGGTCTCATCTGCTGTAGCGCGCGGCGGACACCATCGGCAATTCGCCGTGCTACAAACTTCTGGTAGTCATTCAATGTCATATCGGACTGATAGCTGCGAACTTCTGCTGAATTTGAAATTGCACTAATCGCGGAATGCGTATGCGTTGCTGAAATCATCACATTCTCAGGAGGTATCCCCGTTGTCTCTTGGATGATTCGCCTAGCCTCGAGGCTGAGGCTTCGATGGATTCCCAGCAGATCGCAGACAACTAGGGCTAGCTTCGTTTTGCCGTCATCGAGAACCAAACATCGGGCGTGAAGTTCATCATGAATATGTTTGGCAGGTATTCCAGCAAACCCTCCAATAATCTCACCACCAAGTTCCGGCGTGATGTTGCTCGTTGAGGCTCCCGCGAAAAACGTTGCGGCACTATCCTGAAAAGCCTGTACAAAGGCAGAACCATTGAATATCGCAAATGTGAAGGCAATCATTCCGATGAAGAGTGCTCTGAATGGCATCCGGAATCTCCTTGGTTTCTCAAAGTGGGACAGTAGGAGGGAGGTAAATTCTATCAAGTCTCAATATGTTGATTAAGATAGCGCAGCGAAAGCTACAGCGCGACTACATGTCGCCACGGAAAAGTCTTCTGTGATGATACCCGATCAACGAGGCAGAGTCATGCAGCAAACTCAGTTGCTGGCATCGATCGCGACCGATCTAAAATCACCACTCAGGATGACTCTTCTTGATTTCATAGGCGAGGTTGGGGTTGTACATAGGCGAAGAGCCGCACAGGATCGCATCTGCCCCCGCGTCCCAGAAATCCTGCATATCTTCGACTCCCGCTACACCTCCGACCGCTGCGATCTCCAGCGATAAATTGTTTCGTTCAACGATTTCTCTGGTCTGACGAACTAAATCAACGGCAGGTTCATGAATCGCTCGGCCAAGAACACCTGCATTTCGATATTCCATCCCAAATACAGGACTACCATCACGATAAAGCACTGGCCGTGTTATGCAATTGACCAAAGTGATACCATTAGCAATCCCGTCAATGCTCATCATGAATTCACGCTGAGCATCCTGGCTACGAAAAGTGCTCACCTTCAGCAGTAGCGGTACGTTGTGAATCGAAGCACGAATGCGTAAGGCGATCATCCGACTGGCTACTGCATCATGATAAAGCGAACCTTCAGCTGAACAGACATTAGGACAAGAGAGGTTTGCTTCAATCACATGCGCGCCCGCTTCCACCGCCCATCTAGCACAGATTGCAAAATCTTCAGCGATATCATGTAGCGTAGATTGTGAATTAGGTGATGCCACAACAGATACGATCAGCATTTGGCCATCGGCTAGGCGATGACGAATCATTTCGATATCTGCTCGCCATATTTTCGGATCGACAGATGGCATTCCAAAGCAAACTGCCGAACTGATTTCGCGAGTATCTTCGGAAATGCGATCCGTGACCACAACCGGTCCTAGGGGAGGCGAAGTATCTTCCACAAAAACCCAATTAGGTAGGGGATGACTCTCTCGCCGTGAAGATCGAACGGTCTTATAGGTCAGAAGATCAAATCCACGTTCTGCGTAGGGCAACAACCATCGACTATTGAGCAAGAGACCAGCCGAGATACCGATACGACTTCTCACCGACAAGCCGAGAAAACGCTTTCGTCCCGTATCTGGTATTGTCGGCGGTACCTCTGAAAAGAGAGGACCATTCCGATAGTTGTCTTCCCAGGTGCGTGCGACATCGTAGGTAAATCGTTGGTGCATATTTGATCGTAGCGCCCCGCTATCTCGAGCATACTATTGAAGATAAGCCCGTTTTTTCTAGATCGACTACGGCAATGATATGTTCTGAATGATGAACGGTAATCGTCGGGTATCACCGGTCTTTTCCATCATGGTGATACGTATCGCCTTCAGTTGCCGACCAGGTGGAAGAGAAGCGAGATTGAAAATACGAGTATTGCTATTCTGTGGCTTCTGAAAATTTCCACCTTGGTTGTTGAACCCTCCACCAAATTGAAAAGAGAAATTGGCATTCATCTGATTAACTGCTGAGCCATTACCTAAGAAATAGTTTCGTGGTTTATAGATCTTTCCTTGATCATCTTCCACCTCTAACCGAAATGCATCGAAGCTCTCCATCATGGCAGACTGAAAAGCCTGCGGGTTATTAAAATCCGGCATCGGTTTTTGCAATATAGGCAAGGACATGGTAACGATCGTTTCATTCTTATTTTGATCGAGTCCTGTAATAGTAAATGTATCTCGACCTAGACGCTTCGTTTGATTCACCCATTTTGGGCCTTTAAATTCAACGGAAACGACTCTCCCGGGTGTCATCGACAACTCCCCCTCTAACTTCGCAATCGCTTTCGCGTTTCTGTCCTTTTGATAAAAGTAAAAAAAGCGAGC
>JBEGUT010000345.1:0-5140 GCA_041178745.1 Planctomycetota bacterium
AAGCTTATTCAGGTCTGGATGATGCCGAGATAAAGAGGGTTGATCGGTGGATCCGCGAGAATACAACCCAGAAATTTGGACCGGTGCATGAAGTTAAGCCTTTTCTGGTGATGGAAGTTGCTTTCGAAAACGTTCAGCACTCGAGCCGTCATAAAAGTGGAGTCGCTGTACGCTTCCCTCGTATCGTTCGAATACGAGATGACAAACGACCCGATGAGGCCGATAGTCTGGAGGGGCTTAAGGCAATGATTCGTGACTGAAAAAATGAGCCACACCAACTCGCTGTAGAACAAGTCGAAAAGGTACTGTGTGCGAGTTGCGAAATCATTTTCACCTAAGCTGATCGTCTTTCTTGAAGAGACCGACAGTAAGTCGTCGGGGAATACGATGTAAAATCCCCAAAATGGCCACCAAATAGAGGCATAATCGCTAATCAGCGTTGTGAATATAACGTTGCAGCTTTTAGAATTATGGCGGCGAATTTCGTAGTCGATTGTAAATGTTGAAGTTTTGAAGTGAGTGGATAAGCAAGCGATGTTGAAAAGAACTTTCTGCTTTTTGATTGTAAGTTTAGTTACAGGTACTTCTCTGTTTGCTGACAACTGGGCTCATTGGCGCGGGCCAACAGGTAATGGTGGTTCAGCAACGGCTCAGCCGCCAACTCAGTGGAGTAGCGACAAGAACACGAAATGGAAAGTTGAGATACCTGGTGTAGGATCGTCCTCTCCTGTGGTTTGGGAGAAGCAGGTGTTTATTACGACAGCAGTTCCAAAGGGAGATGGTGGAGGAGGTCGTAATCTGCCGACCTTTGAGTTCAGGGTGATCGCATACGATCGCGCGACGGGCAAGGTGAACTGGGAGCAAGTTGCGGTCGTCGCGCAGCCTCATCAGGGAACACATTCCACCAATGGATTCGCTTCTGCATCGCCCTGTACTGACGGAGAGCACTTGTTTGCTCATTTTGGTTCACGAGGGCTTTATTGCTACACCCTGGATGGCAAGTTGGTCTGGAAGCGAGATGATTTCGGAAAGATGAACACGCGAAATAGTTTTGGTGAAGGTAGTTCGCCAACGCTAGCAGGAGATAAGATCATCGTACCTTGGGATCATGATGGCCCATCGGCAATTTATGCATTGGATAAAAAAACTGGAAAGACGATTTGGAAGACCGATCGTGATGAACCGACGTGCTGGGCAACACCTTTGGTCGTTGAATACCAAGGAAAAAAGCAGGTGGTAATGAATGGTCAGAACTTTGCGCGATCCTACGATTTAGAAACTGGTAAAGAGTTATGGCGATGTGGAGGTCAGACCGAACGACCCTGTGCTACGGCGGTATCCGAAGGTGATCTCGTCTATGTAGGAAGCGGTTTTAGAGGTTCGTTCATGGGGGCTTTTCGGCTTGATAGTTCGGGCGACATCAAGGGTACTAAAAATGTTGCTTGGGTCTTCGATCATGATTGTCCCGACGTTCCTTCACCGCTTCTCTCCTCAGGACGCATTTATTTTTTCAAGGGCAAGGCGGGTCAATTATCCTGTCTTGATTCAAAGACAGGCAAGCCTTTTTACACAGCCACTCGAATCCCCGGCTTGGATACCATCTATGCATCGCCAATTGCTGCTGGCGGATTTATCTTTCTGACGGCACGCAATGGTACTACAGTCGTGATTCGCGATAGCGATAAACTCGACATCGTCGCGACTAACTCTGTGGGAGAAACTGTCGATGCTACGCCGGCCGCAGTTGATAGCGAGCTATTTATTCGTGGTGAGAAGCACCTGTTCTGTATCGCTAAGTAAGGCTTGCCTTGCACTGGCTTGATAAAAGGGTGATACGAATCGAAAAAAATGCTATGAGGTCCTGGTGGCTTCATAGCATTTTTTACTTCTAAAAGGTTTGCGAATGATCTCACAGCGGTTTTAATGCTGAAGTGTACTTATGGCGATGTTGTTCTAATTTCAGCAACTTCTGCGAGCCACTCTCGTGCTTTGCGTCTTTCCGGTAGGTCTCGCAATAGCCACGCCGCAGTGTGGTTGGGATAAGGAATGGACGTGAATGTATATCTCGAGGTAACGCCCGATTGTTTTAGAAATAATTCGATCGGTTGAGTATCAAGCTCATGTGAGATCCATTGAGGACGCTGATTCAGTCGACGTAGTCGGGAGATCGCCGAGTTTGGATCTGAATCGGCGTACGGCCAGCGAATCACTCCATCGTAGTGACTATGGCAAAAAAAGGCTCGCCATAGTTTGGCAATTTCGTCGTCGTGAAGGCCGATGTAATTACACGCGATAGCGCCGCGGGAAAAACCGCAAAGAATGATTCTGTTGGTGTCCCCTCCGTATCGCTGACAGACATCTTTGATCGTCGCTAGGCAGTAGCGTTTGGTTTCGTCCACATTGCCCCACCAGGTTTTACAGTTCTGTTTGGTACCATCAGAGGTAATCGTAATGAAAGGAAGAGAAAGCCAAAGATAATCTCGTCCGCCACTGAGTCCATAACCGAGAACTGTGTCTTCAACTTGACCCGTCGAGGTATCTCCTAGTGCATTTTGATAATTGCCATTACCTGCGAATTCTACCAGCACAGGAAACTTATTTGCTTCATTCCAGTTGGTTGGAAGATAGAGAGTGTGAAAGACCGATGTCTGTTGCCATCCGTCAGTTGTCGCTAATACACGCACGCCAGCAGATGGCTCAGCCGAGATAGCAGAGGGAACAGAAGTGTCTGCTGGGATGTCGTTCAGGTTACGTTCCTGCCCTGTAACGATCCCTGATAGCAAGAAGAAACAGGCGATCGTTTTTGTGTAATTAAGCAGCTTGATGAATAACAACGGAAGGTCTTGGTGAGTCATCGAACGATTCACTTTTCTGGGTGCTCGATCAGAATCTGTTTGTTTTCATTTACGGTGACTTTCGCAAAGCCCCCCATTCCGTTGGTGATATAGCCTTCAATAACAACATCTAGTTTTCTGTCGTCTGCGTTGGCCTTGATGGTCAGCGAACCATCTTGTTTGAAATAAAGATGCTGTGTTGTTGTAACGCCGGCGGGAAGATTGGGAACTTCGATAAGGCAACCACCTCCTGAAATTGTGATCGCGCTGAGTTCCTGATTGGATTGATTGACAATTCGGATGGTGTATCGCGATTCTATATTCAAGACAGTAGCAATGATCCCACCGGCAGCGAGAAAATTGGATAGAAAAACAGCAATCAACAAAATCCATTTCGGAAGATGTTTTCTGATTGGATTACCTTGTACCCGTGATTTCTTCAAGCTGAAAACCATCGCTGTAGCACCAACAAAGATGCATACGATCCCTGCCAGAATAACGAAAACGCCGGCTAGCTTAAGTATTTCCCAGCGCGAGCCAAGCCAAAGTAGAAAGACAGCTATGCCCGAGCTAAGCGGTACTAGGCCGCACACAAGGGCTAAACGATCCATCTTTGACATTGAATGAATCCAGGATGAGCTTGGGGTAAATTACACGATGACACTAGCAGCGAATTGCGAGAATACCACCTGATGGTAGTTTTAAAAGGAAGGAAATGCCAGTGATGGAATGGATCGATACGAAATCAACAGGACAGACCGCGAGTTTCAACGCCTGAAGTGCTCGACGATCGTTTTTTCGAGTTGAAGCATTGGAGGAAGGAATGCCCAGGCGAAAAGGAATTAAACTGTGAAAACGTGAGGGGCGGGATGAGGGCTTTGCGGCCAAATCGGTTCGCTAGGAGTCCGGCTGAGAAATCGAGGCGAACGGAAAGTAAAATACAATTCCTCCGAATTAGAAAGCTCAGCCTGTAGTAGATTTAGAATTTGATTTAAAATTTCGATCGGATAGGATCGCTTTGCAGTTGTACCTTGTTTACCGTGAGTCGATGGTATGAATCAGATATTGGTTGGCCGAATGAGCAAGGTTGTTTTGGGAGTAGTGATAAGCATCGCTTCGATGCTGGCGGTGGCCCAAGGAGAGCAAGTAGAAGGAAACAAAGTTTCGTTTCAACGAATCAAGATCGACGAATATCAGAATTTTCTAAAAAACTGGGATAGTGTTAAGAATCCACTGTTGTACGCGATCATTCAAAATCCATCACAGTACGATACACTTTTCGCGCCGGCTGCCGTTGGAGGAAATAAGAAGCCGTTCGCGCCCGATGTTAAGGTGTACGAGAAAGAGCAGATAGTAATTGTCGCCAAGGAGATGATCGCTCCGCCGAATATGGAAGCATCGTTTAAGGTCGAGAATCTATCCGAAGAAGATGGCAACTTGGTTCTGAGCTACGTTTACAACCGAGTGAAGTCGAATGCTACCTACAGTGTCAAGAATTATCTTGGCTTACGGATTCCAAAGAAGGCTTACAAAAAATTGATTGTTATTCAAAACGGCCAGAAACTCGGTGAGTTGCAATTGGATCAAGGAGAGTGGGTCTCGCCGAAAATTGCCGAAAAGTGATCGATCGACGATTAGATTCTTATCGCGAGTAATGTAGTAGTGTTGATTTGATGCTGGAGCGGCGTTTTAGAGAAGAGTTCATTTCTTTGTTATTTCTTCGACGCAGAGTTCGTTTCCGAAGTTGGAATAACATCTGCAAAAAAGAAACCATCGCGTTCGACGACAGATCCTATCCTGGCATCGATACGAGTTGTGAAAATTGGGCCATCAAGAACACAGGTGTGAAACTCTCCGTTCTCCCCGCATGGATCGACATCTGAGGGAAGTTCGTTTAGCAAATCGTAGTCGAATCGACGGCCGGCAAACGAGGAAGGAAGTTTTTTAGCGTCGACACAAGATAAGTATGCTTCGAAACCTTCATCAATGATTTGATGTGCAAGCGATTTAGTAGATTCCTGCCAGATCGGAAACCAAGGTTCGATACCGGAATTTTGCAAAAGGCGGCATCGATAATCGCGAATATCTTTCAAAAAGAGGTCGCCGAATGCGAAGTGAGTTACGTTTTGCGCCGCTGCAATCTCAACGGCCTTGCGCATAGCTAACTCATATTGGGCGTTAGGGCACGGCCACGGCAACGGCACGACCTGCAGCGGCAAGCCGAGTGAATTCGCTTGAGCATTTAGGATCGCTTGCCGAGTTGAATGCATAGCGACGCGTTCACTTTGTGCGTTGACAGTTATCAG